>PBCW01000044.1 GCA_002718015.1 Rhodospirillaceae bacterium | reverse complement strand
ATAAGAGCAATATGTGAAGATCTCGAATGGCTCGGGCTTTCATGGAGCGGGGCCCTCGTGAAACAATCAGAACGGTTCAAGATTTATCGAGAAGTCTTAGAAAAACTCATAAAAGCGGGCTTAGTATATCCGTGTTTCTGTTCGCGACGTGATATACAAATCGAGTCAGAACGTGCCGTAAATGCGCCCCACGGGCCTGATGGTCCCCATTATCCAGGTACTTGTCGAAACCTTACGAGAACCCAGCGAGAAACAAATATTTCAGCCGGAAAACCATATTCTCTGCGTCTGAACGCTCAACGAGCCGGGTCACGAGCCGGCCCATTAGAAATTTGTGATCTCGCTCGGGGGATAATACCCGTCAACCCCAATATCAGTGGAGATGTTATTCTTGGCCGCAAAGAAGTTCCTACAAGCTACCATCTTGCTGTAACTGTCGATGATGCCGAGCAGGGGGTTACAATAGTTACACGCGGCGAAGATCTGTTACCTGCGTCCCATATACAACGCCTTCTCCAGGAACTAATAGGCCTGCCGGAAACAATCTATGAACATCACCGAATTATCAAAGGGGAAGACGGGACGAGGCTTGCAAAGCGTAACAAGAGTCAAACTTTAAGGTCTCTGCGAAATCAAGGCATTACTCCAGAAGGTGTAAGAAAGAGAATTGGTTTCATATCACCGTAGAGTAGTCCGCCTCCGACGGCCGAGAGAGACAAGACCACCGCCCAATAATGCCAAAAATATGACAATTATCGAAATAGCCTCCCATGCCGGTCGCAGTAACAGAGAAACCACCAAAACATTCCAAAGCTCTGGGTAAATGTATCGTTGAACAAAGGACTGAAATATCGAAAGCGAAGCTCTATCAAGTTCGAACCATATCTTTCCCGCGGGTAAAGTTATATCCACACCGACTCCCCATAAACCTATGCCTAAAATTACAAAGAATAGGCCAACGAAGATACAAAAGTGCCCTAGTAACCTGACCAAAAGTCCCCCATTTATAGCCTGTATATGCGCAAATATACGGTTTTTTATGTAACACAAATCACCACGCTCTACGAGTTCTTTCAGACCTAAGCTTGCCTGAAACAAAAGGCTCGTTTAGGTTTTCGTTTCCTTTAATGGAGGGATGGCCGAGTGGCTTAAGGCGCACGACTGGAAATCGTGTTCACGGAAACGTGTCGGGGGTTCGAATCCCCCTCCCTCCGCCACCACCTGTATTTCATGCCGGGCTTATTGGCCTCTAGCAACCCATTAAGGCCAGGCATTTCTGTCGTTCTGAGTTCGTGTTCGTTTACCTATATTCATCAAAGAGCGTGTTTAAATTGTTGACAGATGTTTGAGACAGATTTTCAGCCTCAAATCTGGGGCAAAAACCCGAGGCTAGATGTGGACAGAAGTAAACGCCATCATACGAAGGGTCTATCACACACAAAAGCAAGGATGTCTCGTTTTAAATTTGAAAGTTAGGAAACACTCGATGGCACTGGAGATCTAAAAACGAACCCGATGGTCCGCGCAAATTTACCGTCAGCGATCTTGGGTAAGTAGTGCCCTAACCGTGTTTATATAACTAAGTCGAACTGGCGCTAAAGGACGGTGAAAACAATGGTACTATTTATCAGGTTGTTACATGTTAGAAAATGTGTGTTAATATTATTGTTGTTTGCACGGAACGCGCTTAGTCTATCCCAAATCAATAATCATTCTTACCATGGAGTTACGAAGAGAAATGAAAAACTCATTTTTTAATCCAATAGCTGCTGGAGTAATAGCTGCAATCATCGGCATCTCTAATGCAGCAATCGCCGCCGACACTATTAAGGTGGGTGTCCTGCATTCACTCTCAGGAACCATGGCGATCTCTGAAACAACACTTAAAGATACTGTGGAAATGCTGGTTGACGAACAAAATGCCAAAGGCGGTCTTTTGGGTAAGAAACTTGAAGCAATTGTGGTAGATCCTGCTTCAAATTGGCCTTTGTTTGCAGAAAAAGCACGCGAACTCTTAACCGTTAAAAAAGTGGATGTTATTTTTGGATCCTGGACATCCGTTTCTAGGAAATCCGCCCTACCAGTGCTTGAAGAGCTGAATGGTTTAATGTTCTACCCAGTTCAATATGAGGGGGAAGAGTCCTCTAAGAACGTCTTTTACACAGGTGCTGCCCCCAATCAACAAGCTATTCCGGCTGTCGATTATTACCTTGAGGAATTAGGCGTAAAGAAGTTTGCACTTTTAGGAACTGATTACGTTTACCCACGCACGACGAACAAAATTTTAGAGCAATATTTGAAGGACAAGGGCATCGCTGCTAAAGACATCTTCATTAACTACACGCCATTTGGTCATTCTGACTGGTCAAAAATCGTTGCGGATGTTGTGGCCCTAGGTGCGGATGGTAAAAAGGTTGGCGTTGTCTCAACCATAAATGGTGATGCAAATATTGGTTTTTACAAACAATTAGCTGCAGCAGGCGTCTCTGCCGACAATATTCCGGTTGTCGCATTCTCAGTTGGCGAAGAGGAACTGTCGGGCCTAGACACCTCAAATCTTGTTGGTCACCTTGCTGCATGGAACTATTTCCAATCGGCAGATGCCGAGGTAAACTCTGCGTTTATTAAAGCCTGGAAAAAGCGCATGGGCGCCAAGCGTGTAACAAATGACCCAATGGAAGCGCACTATATCGGTTTCAACATGTGGGTTAACGCAGTCAAGCAAGCGAAAACCACAGACGTTGATGCTGTTCGCAAAGCGATGTATGGACAAAAATTCCCAAATTTAACCGGTGGTGTAGCAGAAATGCTACCCAATCATCATCTGACAAAACCCGTCTTAATTGGTGAAATTCAAGCCAATGGTCAATTTGACATAATCTCACAAACAAAACCCGTCCCGGGCGATGCATGGACTGATTTTCTCCCAGAATCTGCCGTCCTCAAATCCGATTGGAAAGAGCTTAAGTGCGGAATGTTTAATACTAAGACTAAAAAGTGCGTTCAAATTAAGTCCAACTATTGATCTAGTTTCACAGCCGGGGCCAGGTGCCCCGGCTTTTTCCCGAAACGTTTGGAAGTGCAATGAAGTTTGTTTTCTTTTCCATAAGTTTCTCCATCTTCTTAAATATTGCTTTCGCCTCAGAATCTATTTCCAACAACCTACAACCCGTTTTAGCTGAAACCTCCAAAACAATTGAAAGGCCCTCTCGCAGGACAATAGATAAGACTATCGAAAAGCTATTTCAATCTGGAGCAGACGGCGTCCCACAATTTCTAAAAAAATGGCGTAACAAGCAGGTCTGGTTCAATAGTAAAGATAATCAGTTCTTTTTCGGTCCAGACAAACGCGGTGTGATTAGCCTGGTTGATATTGATACTGGTGTTGTCATTGGTCCTATCCCATCGCGATCTTTCAAACAGATTAAACCTAATTCTGGTGTTCGATCGATAATTGATGCAGCCCTGGTGAAATTTCAGCTTTCGGACCCTAATCCAAAGACGCGAGCTTTAGCTTTAGAAACGTTGGAGAGAAATGCAAACAAAGGTCAGCTCAAATCGTTAAGAGAGTCCATCGAAAGTGAAACTAATGTTAAACTCAAAGTCCGGAAGGAACGTCTTGAGCGATTATTGACCATTACCTACGGTGACTCAGCGTCAGAACGAATATCAGCAATTGAAAGTTTTAACGGAGATGTAGGGATCGATGTTCGAGCACGACTAAATCCGCTCATATCAACCACCCGGTCCGTCGTGACGCTACTACCAAAAGACAAAAATGTTGCTCGAACCTTAAGAGTTGGCATCGACATTAGCTACAAAGAGGCCCACTCAGAATTAGCTGGGGCGGGCCTAGCACCAAAGCCTATCAAGAAAGATGCTCGTGATGCAGCAATAATTGCTAATTCAATCGGCGGCAAAGTTGGAACAATTAAACTCGCAAATTTAGACACGGAAGCAACTCGGAACGAGGCTTATCGCTCGTTGGCGGAGGAAGGAAAGGTTCCACCTTATTTGACCCAAGCAGAGCTAAATACGCTCGTTCGATCACATATTTTTCTTGAAATATATGCAGAACCTGATGCCCGCGTAACTACAGCGGCGCTGAGTACACTCTCTCGAACAAAGGGAGCCATTGGCATCAATCAGTTAATTGATCTTTTGCTCGACGCTCTCTCTTTGACTTCTATTTATTTTCTGGCCGCTGTTGGATTAGCGATAACATTTGGTGTAATGCGCGTAATAAATATGGCGCATGGTGAATTCATTATGATTGGCGCTTACACGGGTTACGTCGTCCAACAGTTTATTACAAATCATACACTATCGATTGTTGTTGCGTTGCCGATGGCATTTTTAATCACTTTTATAGCCGGTGTGATAATGGAACGATTAGTAATCCGACATTTGATGCACCGTCCATTGGAAACACTGCTAGCTACCTTCGGTATCTCTATAGCCCTGCAACAACTGGCTAAAAATATCTTCGGCACTCAGGCAGTACCACTTACAGCGCCGTCTTGGCTCGACGGCTCCTTAGTTTTTAATGATATTGTTTCTATTTCTTATATCCGGATCGCTATCATCATCCTTGCCATAATATTTTGCATTTTGTTGCTTTATATACTCAGAAAAACGCGTTTAGGCCTTGAAGTGCGGGCGGTGACTCAAAACCAGAGCATGGCCTCTGTTATGGGTGTCAATCCAGATCGTATCAACCTACTTACTTTTGGTTTGGGTTCTGGTATTGCCGGCATTGCTGGGGTTGCAATAGGCTTGTTTGCGCAGGTTACCTCAGAATTAGGTGCTAACTATATTGTTCAGTCTTTTATGACGGTAGTTGTAGGTGGTGTCGGCAGTATCGTCGGAACCCTGGCTGGAGCCGGCATGATTGGCTCTTTGCAGAAAGTGATAGAGTGGTTCAACCCGTCAAACACACTCGCCGCACAAACTTACATGATCATCTTTGTCATTGTTTTTATACAGTTTCGACCGCGGGGCATAATCGCCCTAAGGGGTCGTGCGGCAGAGGATTAAACATGGTTCGTAATTTGAACACCTTGCAGAAAAAGAGACCATTTTTAGAACGAAACCCTTCCATATTAATATTTATAGCAGTTTTATCACTGGTCACATTATGCGCTACAATATTGTCTGAAGGCTTTGGTTTGGGCATCATATCAACGAGCTTTGTCAAAATACTCGGTAAAACTCTATGCCTTTGCCTGGTCGCTATAGCGATGGACCTGGTNTGGGGATANTGCGGGATCTTATCTCTTGGCCATTTTGCCTTTTTCGGTTTNGGTGGTTACGCAATCGGCATGTGGCTTATGTACGAGCGTACTAAAGATATTGTTTTACAGTCATTGTCGGATCAACCTTTGCCGCCAACTACAGAAGAAGTTCAAGATGCTATTGGAACACAAATTTTTGGCGTAGTCGGTGGTTCGGAGGTTCCAGCTATTTGGTTTTTTGCAGACAGCCTCGGAGCTCAAATTGCTTTGGTAATCTTAGTTCCAGGTCTGCTTGCATTAGCCTTCGGCTGGCTTGCATTTCGCTCTCGCGTCACAGGAGTTTATCTGTCCATCCTGACCCAAGCTATGACACTTGCGCTTGCGCTATACCTTTTTCAAAACGACTCTGGCCTACGCGGAAATAACGGGTTATCGGGGCTACAAAACATTCCGGGCCTTGACGCCGTGCCTCAGGAAGTCGTCTCAATGACCTTTCTGTGGGCTTCCGCCATAGCACTAGCTCTTGGCTATTTGCTAGCAGCTTGGATTGTTTCCGGTAAATTTGGGAACGTTTTAAGAGGAATAAGAGATGATGAACCGAGAGTTAGGTTCCTGGGTTATCCAGTCGAAACATATAAGCTATTTGTTTTCACCCTTACTGCCGCAATCTCAGGAATAGCAGGAGCTTTGTACTACCCTCAAGCCGGGATAATAAATCCGGCTGAACTAACGCCAATAGCCTCAATCTATCTTGCTGTTTGGGTTGCTATCGGGGGGCGCGGGCGTTTGTACGGAGCAGTCATTGGGGCAGCATTCGTTTCACTCCTATCCTCAGCTTTTACGGGAGGCCAGATCCCGAATCTACCTCTTGGTTTTGGGACTTTGCATTGGGTCGATTGGTGGACCGTCTTCCTTGGTTTCGGCTTTGTGATAATCACTTTATACGCACCGGAGGGACTTGGTGGTCTTGTCGATCGGCTCCTGCGGAAGGATAACGGTTGATGAGTTCACTTTTAGAAGTAAACGACGTGTCTGTTACGTTCGATGGCTATAAAGCAATCAATAATCTTTCTTTTTCGGTCGACGAGGGTGAGTTGCGCGCAATAATTGGGCCTAACGGTGCAGGGAAAACCACATTTATGGACATAATAACTGGCAAAACACGTCCTGATAGTGGCAAGGTTAGGTGGGGAAAGACAGCGCGCAATGTTGAAAAAATGTCAGAAAGTGAGATTGCGCGGCTAGGCATTGGACGAAAATTTCAACGACCGACAGTTTTTGAAGACCAAACAGTAACGGACAATTTGATTTTGTCCTTGAATAAGAACCGAGGCCCAATCTCAACTTTATTCTACAGTGCAAGCAGTGGTGATCTCATAAAGGTTGAGCAGCTCTCAGTCGAGATAGGTCTTCAGGAGAATTTAAATAGGCTTGCGGGTGAGCTATCTCATGGGCAAAAGCAATGGCTTGAAATCGGTATGCTGCTGGCTCAAGACCCAAAATTACTACTCGTGGATGAGCCAGCTGCAGGCATGACCCTCGCGGAACGTGAACATACAACGGACCTATTAAAACGCACTTCTGGAAAACACGCTATTATTGTGATCGAGCATGACATGGAATTTATTCGCAGGCTGGGTTGCCGAGTTACAGTGTTGCACGAAGGAGCAGTGTTAGCCGAGGGCTCTCTCGATTATGTTAGTAAGAATCCAGCTGTTATAGAGGTTTATCTTGGGAGATAACACAGGTGTTAGAGATCAACAACTTTTGCCTTCATTACAAGCAGTCGCAAATCCTTTTTGATGTTAGTCTAACGGCGAAGCTGGGCGAGGTCACATGCATAATGGGAACCAATGGTGTGGGCAAAACGAGCCTACTCCGTGCAATTTCCGGCACTCATCATCGCACGTCCGGAGATTACCGACTAGACGGGCAAGAAATTCAAATGCCACCCCCACACGTTATTGCAGCTGCGGGCGTTGGATATGTTCCACAAGGGCGTATGATTTTTCCATTGCTAACTGTGCGTGAAAACTTAGAAACAGGCTTTGCTTGCCTTCCAAAGTCGAGACGAGTCATTCCCGATGAGATTTATGAGCTTTTTCCTGTGCTAGGGGATATGATGGGTCGCCGAGGGGGAGATCTTTCTGGTGGCCAACAGCAACAACTTGCAATAGCTCGAGCTTTGATAACGCGCCCAAGACTTTTGCTGCTCGATGAGCCCACTGAAGGCATTCAACCATCAATCATTCATGACATTGGCCGCGCAATTAGGTATCTTCGAGATAAGGGAGAGATAGCAGTTGTACTTGTAGAGCAATATTTCGAATTTGCGCGTGATCTTGCTGACATTTTTTGTGTGATGGACAGAGGTGAGATAATTATGGCAGGAAATAAAGCGGAGATGGTTGAGAAAGATGTCCGCCGTCACCTCACAGTCTGAGCAGACAATAGTTGGTTTCATTCTAACTAGCTAACCCATTACTGAGCGAATGAGAGGGGAGGGATGAGGTTACGATGAGCGGCACGATTGATGAAATGGTCGAGGAAGATGTCCCTCACTACCTTACAGTTTATGCCTGAGATTGTTTCGCCCCTTACCAGTATTCATGGTAAGGGAAGTGTCTCTTTCTCAGTCGGTTCTGACGGGATTTGTAGACTTCAACATTTATATCAAAGCGACCCTGTGCGCGTATTATTTCCAATTTCACCGCGGGGCGAGGTTCCTTGCGCTGTATTTGTCACCACCTCGGGTGGATTGGTTGGGGGAGACATCATTGAGTTGGCAGTAAAAGTTGACAATGGCGGATTTGCTCAGATAACAAGTCAGGCAGCTGAAAAAATTTATCGTTCCACTGGAGACACCTGCCAGATAAACGTAAGTTTGATTGCTCAAAACAAAGCCTGGCTGGAATGGTTACCCCAAGAAACCATTATTTTTGATGGTGGCCGCCTGCATCGAAAAACTATTGTAAATGTAGCGAAAGGAAGCCGACTTCTAGCTGGGGAAGTGCTAGTTTTGGGACGTAGTGCTATGGGCGAAAAGGTGCGGACCGGATTGATTCGCGATAATTGGGAAATTTCCTATGATGGCCGTTTTACTTGGGCAGACGCCTTATATCTAGATAAGGATATTGAGTCATTTGTGAATCACCCAGCAGGATTAGGCTCGGCTAGGGCCCTTGGAACAATAGTCTTTGCAGCGGATAATGCATACGATTATCTTGATACGGCACGCCAGCTATTAGCCACCCAAAATAGTGAAGTCCGAAGCGGTGCTACAGTAGTGGGGGGTTTGTTGGTTGTTCGTTTTATGGCCAGTGACCCTTATTCCTTGCGTATTGTTTTTGGAGATTTTTGGGCCGGGTTTCGGTACGCAGCAGCAAAATTACCTTCGACGTTGCCTCGACTTTGGCAAATATGAAAAAGGAGAGTTAATGCACTTATCACCAAGAGAAAAAGACAAGCTTCTTGTTGCCATGGCCGCCGAAGTGGCGCGCAAACGATTAGCTCGTGGCGTTAAATTGAACTACCCGGAAGCAATTGCGTTAATTTCGGATTTTGTTATCGAAGGTGCACGTGATGGCCGCTCCGTTGCTGATCTTATGAGCACAGGCGCTACCGTGATCTGCCGCGATCAAGTTATGGATGGTATTGCCGAGATGATAAACGATATTCAAGTAGAAGCCACTTTTCCAGACGGAACCAAATTGGTCACCGTCCATGAACCCATTCGCTGAGGAGGCTATTTTGATACCAGGTGAAATATTTCCCGCTAAAGGTGATATTGTTTTGAACAATGGCCGCGAGGTAATCAAGCTGCTCGTTGCCAATACAGGCGATCGCCCAGTACAGGTGGGCTCACATTTCCATTTCTTTGAAGTCAACGAGGCACTAGAATTTGACCGAGCCGCAGCTCGAGGGTGCCGCCTTAACATCCCCTCAGGAACGGCCGTACGTTTCGAACCTGGACAAACACGCCAGGTTGCACTCATCGAGTATCAGGGACAACGCATTGTCAAAGGTTTTAATTCCAAAATACAAGGAAAACTGGAGGGCTGAGCAAATGGCATACAATATTGATCGGGGTGCTTATGCCCATATGTTCGGACCAACCACTGGCGACAAAGTGCGGCTGGCCGACACTGACCTCATAGTCGAGGTTGAAAATGACAAAACGATCTACGGTGAGGAAGTTAAATTCGGTGGTGGTAAAGTTATTCGCGACGGCATGGGGCAATCCCAGACGAGCCGCTCAGAAGGTGCCGTAGATACCGTCATCACCAATGCCCTGATTATCGATCATTGGGGAATAGTCAAAGCAGACATAGGCATCAAGGACGGGAATATATCTGCTATCGGCAAGGCTGGAAATGTCGACGTACAACCAGGGGTCGATATTATCATTGGCCCTGGCACTGAAATTATCGCGGGGGAAGGACGTATTGTTACAGCCGGCGGCATTGATGCACATATCCACTGGATTTGCCCACAGCTAGTTGAGGAAGCCCTCTTCTCCGGCATCACTACCATGCTGGGCGGTGGGACAGGCCCAGCGGAAGGGACCAACGCCACAACCTGCACGCCCGGTCCCTGGCATATGCAGCGAATGTTGCAATCGGCCGAGGCTTTTCCTGTTAATCTTGGGTTCTTCGGCAAGGGTAATGCCTCGGAAACCAGTGCCCTGTTCGAACAAGTCAGTGCCGGAGCCATCGGGCTCAAACTTCACGAAGACTGGGGCACGACACCTAGTACAATAGATACCTGCCTCTCCGTTGCCGATCGCATGGACATCCAGGTAGCAATCCACACTGATACCCTTAACGAATCCGGTTTTGTCGAAACCACTATTGCTGCTTTTAAAGAGCGCACTATTCATGCCTTCCATACCGAGGGGGCTGGTGGGGGCCATGCACCAGATATCATCAAATTGTGCGGAGAGAAGAATGTCCTGCCGTCTAGTACTAATCCGACCCGCCCGTTCACAATTAATACGGTCGACGAGCACCTGGACATGCTAATGGTTTGCCATCATCTGGACAGCAAAATTCCTGAAGATGTCGCTTTTGCCGAAAGTCGAATCCGCCGAGAGACCATCGCCGCGGAGGATGTCTTGCATGACTTGGGTGCATTTTCCATGATTGCCTCTGATAGCCAGGCTATGGGCCGCGTTGGTGAGGTCATCATCCGCACTTGGCAGACCGCTGATAAAATGAAGAAGCAACGAGGTTTGGCTCCAGATGAAAAGGGAGATAACGATAACGTCCGTGTTCGTCGTTACATTGCAAAATACACTATCAACCCTGCCATCACCCATGGTATCGCTGATCATGTCGGCTCGGTTGAGGTCGGCAAAATGGCCGACTTGGTGCTGTGGAAACCCATTTTTTTCGGTGTAAAACCTGATATGATCCTGAAATGTGGCACTATTGCAGCAGCTGCTATGGGTGACCCGAATGCCTCTATCCCAACGCCGCAGCCTGTTCATTATCGGCCAATGTTCGGTGCCTTTGGCAGGTCGCTGACCGCTAGTTCTGTGACTTTTGTCTCGACAGAAGCGGCTGGACTGGATATTGGAAAAAAATTCAATGTTGAAAAAAGATTATTACCAGTATCGGGCTGCCGATCAGTGACCAAATCGAGCATGATCCTGAACGATTACACACCGATTATGGAAGTAAACCCCGAAACATATGAAGTTAGAGCCGATGGTGTTTTGCTAAGATGCGAGCCCGCGACTGAGCTAGCCATGGCGCAACGTTACTTTTTATTTTAGGGCAGTCAACGATGAGACGTGCAGTAAAGGTAAAATCAAAGGGAAGCTGGAGAGAAGTCTCCGTGGCATCTGTTACGTTGCCATATAAAGACCGGTACCGGCGTCGATTTCGTATGTACGACGATACCGGTGGAGTATTCTTGTTGAATTTACCCGATGCTGTACTGCTAGCTGAGGGGGACGGATTGGAACTGGATAATGGTGATGTCTTAGTTGTTCGCGCGGCGCTAGAACCTGTAGCCGATATTCAGTGTAGAGACTCGGCACATATGGCTCGAATCGCCTGGCATATGGGNAACCGGCATACAGCAATACAAGTGCTTGAGGACAACAGCCTCAGAATTTCCTACGATAGTATCCTCGTTGCTATGATTAAAGGTCTCTGTGCGACAGTCACCTGTCATAGTGCTCCATTTCAGCCGGAACCTGGAGCGTATTCACAGAACACTCAGGTGCAGGAACATGACCATTCTCACTGATTGCTCACTGATCAGATTACAGACCTGGCTTTCTCCAAACTTCCCGGTTGGTGCATTCGCCTATTCTCATGGACTTGAGTACGCCGTTGAGACCGGCGCGATCAATAATTTAGGCAGCATGGTAGAGTGGGTTTCTGGTATTATTACTTTCGGTTCTGGACATATTGATGCAGGCTTTTTCCGGTCAGCCTACGAATCCATCATCCGTGGTGACAAACATCAATTAGTTCAGGTGGTGGAGCGCGCAGACGCTCAACGCGCCACGTCAGAAATGGCGCTAGAGAGCGTCTCTCAAGGCCGTGCTTTCCTACAAACGCTGTGCGAAACATGGCCGCAGCCGCAGCTGATTCTATGGCAAGAGGAGCTAAGAAAAATGCAGCGCCACCCAGCCTATAGTGTCGCTGTTGGTGTCTCTTGCGCTGTGGCCGAAATACCATTGCGCCCCGCACTGGCGGCCTACTTAAATGCTACTGCAGCCAACTTGGTCTCTTCCATGGTACGGCTAATACCTTTGGGTCAAACGGATGGGCAGCGTGCCCTACTAGCCCTGGAACCAATCATAATAAAGGCGACAGCAGCGGCCGTAGCTGGTGATGCCAAAGGACAAGGTAGCGCAGCATTGGGCGTTGACTGGATGTCCATACAACATGAAACCCAATACACGAGGTTATTTCGATCATGAGTAATCCCCTTCGCGTCGGTATCGGCGGCCCTGTAGGATCTGGAAAGACTGCTTTGCTAGAGCAGTTGTGCAAGGTCATGACAGACAGGTACAGCATCGCCGCCATCACCAATGACATCTACACTCGTGAAGATGCTGAATTTATGACTCGGTCCGGTGCACTGCCGTCAGAACGCATCGTAGGGGTTGAAACTGGCGGCTGTCCCCATACGGCGATTCGCGAAGACGCATCGATGAACCTAGCTGCCGTATCGGACATGGCAGGGAAATTTTTAGATCTTGAGCTGGTATTTGTCGAAAGTGGTGGAGACAATTTATCGGCAACTTTCTCACCAGAACTAGCTGATATAACCATCTACGTCATCGATGTTTCGGCTGGCGACAAAATTCCCCGCAAAGGCGGTCCCGGCATAACCCGTTCAGACCTGTTGGTTATCAACAAGACGGATCTGGCACCGCTGGTCGGTGCTGACCTGGATATTATGAAACGGGACTCAAAAAAAATGCGCGGTGAGCGCCCCTTTATTTTTGCCCAGGTAAAGCACGGTAATGGCATTCAGCATATTGTTGATTTTATTGTAGAAACAGGCGGCCTTTAGAAAATACAAAACCAGCAGCATTTTTTCAGACAAGAATGTTTGAGGATTTGGGTGAGTGTGCCAAAGCTCGGGCGTAATTTGAGGGAGCCTCAAACCATCGGTCTGCTATTACCTTAAAACCCGAGCGGTACAAGATCAGAAATGGATTTTCAGCGAAGCATCAGAAAGCAGTAGGACAAAACAGGATATGTGAATTTGCTGAGAGTTTGCGCCCGAATCTATCTTATGGGATAAAACCGCTACTTACAGAATTACAAAAATCAAAAGTCAGTGAAAACAGGCATTGATTTTCTCTTTAAGTATTCATTTTTCGGCCATCGCGGCAGACCCTCCCTCCGCCATTACTTTTGCCCATCGCCGGTTTTTGTAACCTGTGTAAAACAACTCATCACCGCTCATCCCAACCAGAGAAAAATTCGTAAATCATAATAGCAGGCAGAATACGTGCAGATAAGTCGCGCCTAATGGCCGGAGATTCTATTCCAAGCCTTCAATATTATAATTTCAAAGTGGTCAATGGAAACTCAGTATGCTTTTATTAACTAATTGTTAATATTGACGAAAAGAGAACTCGCAACGCAGTGTTATCCAAAATAACGAAATGTACGGTTGAAGTGAATGCCCGTATTAAACCATTATGCCGTGGCCTGCTAGCTGCCGGCACCGTAGCGATAGCAGCACAGTTTCTATCTGATCATTATGGAGGACCAGCGATGCTATTTGCTCTTCTTTTGGGAATGGGATACCATTTCCTTTCCGAGGAAGGGCCATGTGTTGTCGGTATCGAAATTGCATCCAGTCTGATCCTTAAATTTGGGGTAGCACTTCTTGGCCTTTGAATTTCAATCGAACAAATTCGGCAAGCCGGTCTACTAACCGTCGGTATAGTAGGGGCCAGTGTCTTCATAACACTGGCGTCTGGACCAATACTTGCCCGTAGTATGGGCCGCGGGTGGCGTTTCGGTTTTCTCACTGGTGGAGCAGTTGCTATTTGCGGTGCATCCGCAGCTCTTGCAATTTCGTCGGTGTTACCAAAGAATAAAAACTCGGAACGTAATACACTTTTTACTGTGATCTCGGTTACCACACTCAGCACCTTCGCAATGATTGTGTATCCAATATTTGCGAAATTATTGGAATTAGATGACGTGTCATCCGGTATTTTTATCGGCGCTACAATTCATGACGTTGCACAGGTTATTGGCGCAGGATACAGCATATCAGAGGAAACGGGGGACACGGCTGCATTTGACAAATTACTCCACGTTACCATGTTAATTCCTATTGTTCTATTGACGGTACTGATATTTCGAAAAGACGTCCGTGGAGGTGAAAATCGACAGCTTCCTTTTCCCTTGTTTGTGGTTGGTTTCATAACACTCGTTTGCCTGGGAAGTAGCGATTGGTTTCCCGAAAACATAAAAATCGTATTATTGGANNTGTCAAGATGGTGTTTGGTAACAGCCATCGCAGCCATTGGCATGAAAACAGCTTTGAAGTCCCTAAGAGGGGTTGGAAGACACGCAATCACACTGGTGTGTGCCGAAACAGGCATTCTAGCCATCGTTNTTATTACAATCTTGTTTATTTTAAAACCGTAATAAAAAAAATAAGAGGATAACANGACNCCTTTTTTCGCTATCGAGGGCTNAGGCGCCGGAATTCTTGAGTTTTAATATGATCGAAGTTCAGAAATTTACCCAAAATATTTTGTTTGAATTTTTTGTGTTTTCTTTGAAGCGCGTGCCTCAATCTCCAAGATTCGTCTCATTTCTCTGAGTACTGGCTTCTCAATCAATTTACCATCTAGAACGACTAGCCCTGTATNTGCTTTGTCAAAAGCATCGACCACCCGTTGCGCATAGTCGACTTTCTTTTTGTCAGGTGTAAATACCTCGTTTAAAAGTGGAATTTGTTTAGGATGGATACATCCCTTACCACTAAATCCAAGATCGCGTGCCAAGATAGCCTCTCGCTTCATCCCATCCAGGTCATTTAGATCAAGATATGGGACGTCAATTACGTCGATGCCAGCACTGGCTGCGGCATGGACTACGCGTGAACGCGCGTACAGTAGTGGCTCCCATGCATTTATACAACGCAGTTCTGCCGCCATATCTACACCTCCAAAAAATAAGGCATCAATACGAGAACTCGCTAGGGCAATATCATGAGCGGCTTCAAGCCCGGCATTTGTTTCAATAATGACATGCAAGCGAGTACTGTGGCCACGTTCGGTCAAAAGATTGTCCAACCATAAAATTTCATCTGGTGTTTGAACTTTTGGCAACATGAGAGCTGGCGGTGGCGTATCGGTTGCAAGCACTGCTGATATATCAGCATGCCCATGTGCTTCACGCACGCAGTTTATGCGCACAATACTCTCGACACCATGAGCGGCATGTGGCTCTGCAAATAATGCAATGGCGCGTTCGCGTGCTAGACTTTTATCCTTGGGAGCGATTCCATCTTCGAGTTCAATACAGACGATGTCGGCGCCCAGTGTTATCGCCTTAAGATACATCTTCGGATGTAAGCCAGGAGCGAAAATAAAACTACGCCTCGGCTTTAGAGTTTTTTTATCTTGGGTAATATCCAATGTTTTATGTGCGTGTATTTCTCAATGACAGGATAAAGCAAGGACAAATTTATATAATTATGCAAACATAGCAATTGTTATCTACCGCGGTCGCTACGCGGAGATTCGCCCAAAATTCCTAACAAATTCGCACGAAAGATCTTGTGACTTGTTTGCGCGCCCCTTTGGCTAGGACAACTGTAACAGCAATTAAATTACATTCACTTCTGTTTTGTAACCCCCATTCCTTGCGGATTTAATCTTGGACTTAATCGGTGTGTAACACATTACATCGAAGAAGCCGTTTACCTAAGTGATCGTGCGCTGTTGATAGGTGGACAACCAGCTCAGATTATAGAAGAATATAACATATCGATTTCACGCAAATTGCGAAGAAAACACAGTGACTTTCTTGATATTGTTAAAGACATAAGAAAAGGATTACAGTCGCCCTTTGGTGCTACGGTTGTACCAATCGTCTAACGACTGGTACGGCCATATCGATGCAACGACCAAAATAAATTTTAAAAAGCAAAGATAAGGAAAATATGACTTATTTGAAAGTTAGGTAGTCTTTGACTAACCAGGGACAATTATTTCAACACGCAGAGGCAGCTTCTCTTGATCGTACATCAAACGGATTTTCTCGACCTGCTCCTGTGTAAGGATGGTACCCTCTGCAAGTACAAGTGATCCCTCTGTATTAAGAAGATCAGTCGCAAGCTGCTTCCCTTCTCGCAGCGTAGCAGTTCTGACAATTTCTGTCTCTGGGCCAGTGTCCTCCTCCTTTTGAGGCTCTGGAACCTCTTCAACCTCGGCTTGTATCTCTTTTTCTTCGGAAGAAGTTTCCTCCCCATCAAATAAGTGCTTTCGCGCTAATTCTAATAGTTCTAAATCAAATTTACCGTCTTGCTNTGATAATTGATCAAAGTGTTCGTTTNTAAGATCATCATCACCAATCAGATCTAGAAGAGCATTCANNAGATGNAGTAATCTGGCAATAACTGGAATATTTTCCCCAAAGGTCCTGTCATCTGGAAAACCTGTGCCATCAAAGTTCTTATCTTGATATAAGATNGTCCTACTTATTGTCTCCATTCGCGGAATATTGCGNAGCAAGTTACTCCCTATTTCGGGTGCTTTAGCTAAAATTGCTAAATCTTTTTCTGACAGCGATTCGCCCTTAGATTGGCGCACCAACACCTCTGCCGGCACAAACATGCGCCCTAGAGGTGCAAGCATTATAGAAAAATCGAGTTCACCCTTATTTGCCTCAGGTATGTGCGGTAATAGTAAATTTGCCCAAACGCTCAACCTTCGTGAACTTTCTGCCGCAGATTGATCTTTCAGTGAAACAACATCAGCCAATAATTTAACTGAACCTGCTAACGCCCGCTCAAGAAGATTTTTTTCCTTAATTAAAAGTCGATGGTGTTCGAGACCCTCTTGAATGCTACTGGCCAACACTTCCATNGTGCACGGCTTATTGATGAACTTAAAGACGTGTCCTTGATTAATTGAGTCAACCGCACATTCTTGAGAGGCAAATCCGGTNAGTATTATACGCGAGGTTGTCGGCGATTTTTTGCTAAATTCTTTTAGNACCTGAACGCCGGTCATTCCTGGCATACGCATATCNCACACTATNACAGCGATATTTCTTTCCTTCTTCAACATCCCCACCGCCGCGTCACCGCCACTGGCAGTTACGATGTCAAATTTTCCACGGAGTTGGCGGCTTAATCCNGCTAATAATTTTTCCTCATCATCAACCAGCAAAACCTTTTCCATTGACGTCACGATACAATTTCCATGTTACACACCGATAGTATATTAAAAGCTAAGGCCCCCTCAAAAATGATGATCTACTCATTTCTTCCTATAATGACACCGAGTGATTAGTTATATTAATATTTAGCTCCCAAAACTTAAAATTTTCAGTACTTTTAAACATACCGAATTTTGACACTCAACGTTTTAAGAAATACGCNTTGCTGCATTACGCTATAATGTTTGGTAATGCGCTTAGATGCCGGTATTATATCACTAAATTTTCCTAGAAAACAGAATTCTGTTAATGACTGCCTTACACACTTTTGAGCGATTTATAAGAATCTAAAGCGCGGTTTCTTGCTGCTGAATGATCCACAATGGGATTTGGGTAGCTACTACCCATCGAGANACCTGCATCAGACAAATCAATAGGTTTGGCAAGCCANGGAGTGTGTATCAACTTGTTTGGGAGGCCTGATATCTCAGGTAACCATTGCCGCACATAACTACCATCGGCATCGAACCTCTTCGCCTGCGTAGTAGGGTTAAAGATTCGAAAGTAAGGTGCCGCATCAGCACCACAGCCGGCTACCCATTGCCAGCTTGCTGAATTGCTAGCAAGGTCAGCGTCAACAAGTGTATCCCAGAACCACTTTGCACCACATCGCCAATCAATCAATAAATCTTTGATCAGAAAAGACGCAACAATCATCCGGACACGATTGTGCATCCACCCTGTACTCCAGAGCTCCCGCATTCCAGCGTCTACTATTGGGTATCCCGTCTTCCCGCATTCCCATGCTGTTCTAGAAGACAAACTGTCAGCCCAGGGAAACCTCTCGAACTCTTTTCGGAGTGGTGTGGAGGGCAGCTCTGGGAAATAATAAAGCAAATGATATGAAAATTCCCGCCAACCAATTTCTGAGAGGAAAGTTTCAACACCTTTTGACATAATACCATCATTTTCTATTTGCGCATCGGAAGTAATGGCGTGCCAAACCTGGCGTGGCCCCACTTCGCCAAAATGTAAATGCGGAGATAGTCGTGAGGTTCCTGCTATTGAGGGTATATTGCGCTTGTCCTCATAATAATGAGTATTCCCTTCCCTAAACTCATCCAAACGAATCAGAGCACCTTTCTCTCCCGGTTTCCAACGGTCCCGAAATCTGTNAGCNCNGTCNACATTTTCTGGCAACAACTGCANNGTATNTANATCGCAGCNTTTTATNGTCCAATCCNAAGCNGGGATATAAGCTGGNGCACGGGAAGGGTGTGAAGGCTCGCCAAGTGCTCNTGATGCCCTCCAAAAAGGTGTGAAAACCTTATATGGNTCACCCTTTTGTGTAGCAACCTCCCAAGGTTCGTGCAGTAAGCTCGAGTTGAAACTGCGAACATCGATGCCTTCTTTGATGAGCGCTCGCTTGAGCTTTTTATCTCTTTTAATACTCCGAGGTTCGTAGCACCGGTTCCAAAAGATGGAAGTTGCTCCTGTTTCTCTAAGAATCTCGCCCACTAAAGAGATTGTATCCCCTGACCTTATGATGAGTTCATTACCGCGTTTTTTTATATCGTCAGAAAGGCTTTTAAGAGAGTGATGAAGCCACCAACGCGAGGCATCTCCTAACGACCATTCATGCTTTTCTGAATGGTCGAAAATGAAGAGTGGTACGATTGGACCGCCCCGAGAAATGGCGGCGTCNAGAGCTGAATTGTCGCTTAGTCTCAAATCCTGACGGAACAATACTATTGTGGCCATTGTTAGNGCAAACCTTTTCCATTTCCAAAGAATCTTTGTTCCGATAGCGGTGACTGCCGGAAATAAAATAATCTGTTTTATTGAGAGGTGCTTGTGGGATTAACACCTTTGCGGAGACTCCTGATGAAATGACCCATAAATGGCCGACAATATCTCAAAAACACTTTGTATCCCACTTCAAGCATTTCTCGGATAACGGGCTGCGAAGCAACAAAACCTGCCCACCGCCACCGCGGCAATTGCTTCCAAACTTCCGAGAAGGCTAGGACACCAGATAGTACTCTTTCATCACGCGTAAGAACATGGAACCGGGACAAGGCGGTTTTTTTGTCCAAATCGAGTGGCAGATCAGCAGATGGATCCGTGATATCAATGAAACGCATACACTGAGTCGTATCCATTTTCTTGTATAACGTTATCTCAGCATCGCACATCGGACATCCACCATCATAAAAGAGAGTGACAGCGGGATATTTGTTGACTTCAGTTTGTATCATTTTTGCCTCCAACCGCTAGTCCCTCTACACGGAGTTATTCCTTATACGTCATTACTTACAGCGTAGATCAAGGCGTGCATTGATGATTGTGACCGAAGTACTCATCGAAGATAATTAAGCCTTAGGCCCTGAGAGGTTTTTACACTGTCGATCGCCATGCTCCACCATGACCAACTCACTGACAGGGAACTCAAGTTNCCGCGCGTCCTCGATAAGCTTTTGTCTTACGCCCGCTGCCAAAATTGGTTCCCTAGAAAGGATCCATAGGTAGTTTCGGGATGACCCCGAAACAAGAGCAAAGCGGTAGTTCTTGCGGTCAAGACCAATGACGTGATAGCCACCACTGAAAGGCCAAAAGAAGGAGACTGAAAGGCTACCAACAGTTTTTTTTCCCTGAAAAACGGCGACTCCTCTGGCTTCCTCCCATTCACAATTGGCATTATTAAAACCGCGGTTTAATACACTTACCGTCCCGTCGTTACGCAAATCATAAGTTGCTGTCACGTGACTGAGGCCNCGCTCAAACCTGTTGTCAAGTCGCATAANTTCNTACCAGTGACCTTTGTAACGCTGAATATCAAAGGGTGTGACGGCCTCTAAACCGACAGGTGTCTGATTACATCCACACAAAAGAAACGCCAGCAAAAAACCGTACGAATAATATAGTGATTTCAATGAAGCATAATCATTCATAAAAATACTAGCTCACAATTACCACAAGGATGTATGGTCATTGATTGCGATCAGATCAACCTAAAAGTGGCAGTTGCAAGAATGCTAATAACAGAAATTGTTAGGTAAAGGCGGAATTTTATATACCAGCTCTCAATTTGACCGCCACGNTAAAGGGCGAAATCTATTANTAGCATCATCGTGAAAAAACAAATTAGAGCGAAAATCCCATATCTTGTGGGTAAAAACACACATACCCAACCGAAAAGAGACGGCACTACTGCGACGATCAGGAAAAGGTGTTTTCGCGGGAATGTATTGACCGAGTGAAGTGTTAAGCCCCAAACGGTCCCACCAAGGAACGACAGGATTAGAGCTCCGTAAACTACAAGGCCCGATAATGGTTCAAACGATATTTTTGCAAAATTCGGGAAAAGTCCTAACAAACAAAATGGTACCAGCCCAGCGACGCCGAGCCCGCATATTAATCTGCGAACTGTTACCTGTGATTTGTTTTCAACCATCGCCAAGGCTAATGTTTCTCCTCACGTAGTATCATTCGCCACCAGATGAGGTGGTGCTATATCCATATGCCGCGGCGATATTGNTCCGATTTCATACTGTATGATATTGGCACTTATTGAGATTGAAACAATATCAGTCTTAAACTTGATGCCGGCCCGAATGAGTTGATCATCGATTTTTATCAGTAATTCTAGCCAACTAATTGGAACATCGATGTAAATAAAGGTGCCGTTTTGGCTTCTGAGCTTTNCTGATTTTGAGATGGGAGCGCTAGACCAGTCATCCTCTCCCATGACAGCCAGCAATGGCTCCGGTAAAAATCGAGCGCGCAAAAGGCGCCTATTTAAAGCATGGATTTGATTAAGTCGCGACATTTATTCGGCGTGCTCATGATTGTCTAATANGCTTCTGGAGGTGTAGCAGAAAATCGCCCAAATACCTAAACCCCAAACCAACCTTTTTGAATTCTAACCTCATAAAATCGTCATACACACAGTAAGAATTTGTAAGAGTTTCAAAATGACGGGCATCTCCTATACAAACTGTAGAGTGATAGATTGTTATTCATCAGGTTCTTCAATTTTTAGACAAACGCTCTATCTTCGTTTCAGTTTGACTCAACATCATTTCAGTCAACCTCAGCCGGCTGAGTAATAGGCACCCGCTATGTTCGGGGTTTTATGCAAAAAGCATCTTCGGTATCACCTTTTCGTTAAAATTACTTAACCTGACCGAGGGGAGTGATCTAAATGCTGACGTTGAGCGTTATTTAAGTATGTGGTGTATGGCAAATAAAATATTGGCGTCTTCATATAAAGCTCTGATGAACGCCGGTTACAACCCTGTAAGAAAGCTATTTTCTGCGAAAACGCTTCCTTGTGGTGATGTGATTAGGCGATTTGTGGACAATGTTTTTTGTCTTCACAGTTTGGCTTTGAATGCATTCCGACAGGGTACTGATATTTCATTTGTTACTTACGCTCGGGTACAGCGCAACTGGTCTAATCTTTTTAAGCAATCGCCGATCTCCTACTTGGTCCAGCGTTAATATAGTGTTTAAAGCATGGCTGTTTAATTGCTGGCAACAAAAATGTAACCAGCGCATTATTGGAGGCATTAAAAATGGGTCGTAAAATGTCTGAGGACGAATTAATAGGGTTTTATTCTTCCGTTAATTGGGAAGCAGGAATGGCGCAAAAACGCGGTGATCACGAGGCAGAAAAAAGGCACCGGTGGGTCATGCAAAAAATTGAACGTTTCATAGAGCATCATCATCCGTAAGGCGCATTTAACAACAACTCGGTTTTTCCATCACTTTCATAAGGGGTAAATACATGCCTAAGAATAGAGTTATAAAAACTTCAGCAGCTTCGCTCCAAATAATTGCTGACCACTTAAGACACGTTTCAAAAAGGGATAAGGTCGGTGGCGAGATCAAAGATGCTGTCGTCGCACTCGAAAGCGTGGTTGCTGATCTTCTTATCGTTGAACATCCTAGATACTGACAACGTCACTCTCTGTTACTCTGCAAAGACAAGTAATCATCCAAACTATCTGTTGTTACACACTAGTAGCACGCGATTCGAAATTCATATAACGCGTCCGTTTTGATAGGGTACAAATAGAAGTGTACAAAAAAATTCTTTGCCNCAGAAATTTTGTGCGCCATGCAAAAAACCTTTTTCGTGGCGTAGAAAACGGCTCATTTGTTGTGTCATGATGAAATGGTATTCACAGCGCTGTAAGAATATCAAGAAGCCCCGACGAAGTTATCTTCGGTTCTATAATCAGCCAATTATACAAAAATAAACCTCCTGCACCTCAAAATGGACGTTCTTTTGCACAATTGCACTTAAGCTTTGCGTGCTGACAACTCGTACCAAAAGCTATTTTGGCTTGTCAAAATAGCCTATATTGGGGCAGGAATCTTAGGTTTAGATTTCTTTAATCCAATGAAGGTGGTACTGATGAATGGAGCCGAGAGTCTCGTTTTAACATTGTTGCGCGGTGGTGTCGATGTGTCTTTCGCCAACCCCGGCACTTCCGAAATGCATTACGTCGCTGCGCTTGATAAAATAGAAGGCATGCGATGCATCTTATGTCTCTTTGAGGGCGTTGCTACGGGTGCCGCTGACGGATATGCACGCATGGCTGGAAGACCGGCAGCTACATTGCTTCATCTTGGGCCTGGTCTCGCCAATGGAATTGCGAACCTTCATAATGCGAAAAAAGCCCGTTCCTCAGTTGTTAATATAGTAGGCGACCACGCAATACACCACCTCAAGCACAATGCACCTCTTACCTCTGATATTGTAGGGTTGGCCAAACCGGTTTCAGCTTGGGTTAAAGCTGCAACAACATCCAGAACAGTCGGACCGGACGGCGCTGAAGCAATTGCAGCTGCGAGCGCACCACCGGGGCAGGTTGCCACTTTGATTTTACCGGCTGACACCGCCTGGAATGGAGATGGCGTCGTCGGCATACCCCCCAAAATTTCTGCACCAGAACAAGTAGAGGATGTCGTAATAGAGAATGCTGCAAAATTTATCGGTGGGGATAATAAAACACTTATTCTACTTGGGACCGATGCATTGAGAGAAGCCCCGCTCCAAACAGTTGCAAAAATTAAAGCGAAGACTGGGGTAAGCGTGATGGCCGAAGGCATGAATGCAAGAATACAACGAGGAGCTGGTAGACTGTCGGTAGATCGCATCCCATATCCAGTACCCCAAGCGCTCGAAGTTTTAAGCAATTTTAGTCAAGTCCTGCTCGTGGGAGCCTCTGAACCTGTCGGCTTCTTTGCCTACCCCCACTTGCCTAGCCAACTAACACCCAAAGGCTGCCGTATAGAAACTTTAGCATCCCCTGGACAAGATTGTTTGGGGGCACTCGTGGCGCTTGCCAATGCACTGGATGCCGATCATGCACAACCAGAACTACAATGTCTTGATAAGCCACAAAAGCCAAAGGGGCCAATAACTATTGACACCATTGCAGCCGCAATAGGTGCACTACTGCCTGAAAATGCTGTTGTTGTGGATGAAAGTATCACTACGGGGCGAAATTTTTTCCCTTACACCTCCGGGGCACACCCACATGACTGGCTTCAAAATTGTGGGGGCTCAATTGGATTGGGTTTGCCCATGGCCATAGGCGCCGCAGTTGCTTGTCCTGATCGAAAAGTTATTTGCCTTGAAAGCGACGGAAGCGGCATGTACTGCCCCCAAGCCCTGTGGACCCAGGCACGGGAGGGACTGGATATAACAACACTGATTTTTGCAAACCGCTCTTACAATATCCTAGTTGGTGAGCTTGCCGGCGTTGGCGCCGGCACGCCAGGTCCTACTGCTACTGGTATGCTGAGTCTTAACCGACCGGTGATCGACTGGGTTGGGTTTGCCAAAAGTTTAGGTGTTGAAGCCACAAGGGTGGAGGATTCACAAGACTTATGTCAGGCCTTTGAACATGCAATAGCCGTAGATGGACCTTCGTTAGTCGAAGTTATCTTTTAGACCCTATAATTATACGGCCGCGCTATAACCTTAAGGCAGCAAAAAACCGCCCAGGGACTTATTGCCTTTCATTAAAGCGAGAATAAAATTTTTTATTAGTGCGCATAATATTCTTCGCTTCCAAGAAATTTGCCCTTTTAAGGACGCCTTCATTTTTTGGCTTGCGAGATAGTGGCAGTAAATAAAAATATTTGTTGTTCATTTTTATTTTTATTCAAAGTCCAGCTTCTCATCAAATGACTTGGAAATAAAAGCAGGTCTCCTGGCTCATCAGCGAAAAAATCTCTGTCACATTTAGATCACTTACCTCGGATTTTTTATTCCAATCATCTCATTTCCCAATGGGTCATATATCGATCAATCACCGTCGGAGAATAAGTTAGAGTGATCTGTCACTATCGTCAGTTGTAACATCTTTTTTCATGCAATCAGTCCAAGGAACGTTTTTTCTTGCTTATAGCTGTAGGGCAACATAAACGAACAACCATAAGCTGCGGAAAATCATCAATCACCAGCAATTGGCAATTAAACACTTTGCATGGATATACGATGAGAACCTTGAAGAGAAGGCACGAAATGCCATCTAGGTGTCTCCCCATCCTATCTCAAAACAGGCAACGTTCGTAGCGCAAAGAATACTGAACACCTACCCGAGATACTCTTTTTTCACGCGTTTGAAATTCTCTGCACACGTGAATTTCGCTAGGAGTTCGGCCGATACTCCATCTAAATCCTTTGGATCAACACCGTTCCTAAGCTGTTTAAGTGTCTCATAGGTCGCCTTGATGGATGCCATGATTGGTTTATGGCCCTGAAGAGCAAAACGTACTCTTTGACTTCCCAAAAAGTCTAAATCACGAAGCTCGTCTGGCGTACTGCCAAGCATAAGCGGAATACTTACCGCTGCTGAAATTGCTTCTACCTCGCTCCGGGTCTGGATTCCAGCAAGAAACATACAATCAACGCCCGCTTCCTCATAAGCCTTCGTGCGTTTGATAGCATCTTCAATACCATTTACACCGGCAGAACTTGAACGCCCTGCGACTACCAGTGACGGATCTTGCCGTCCTTCTAAGGCAGCCCTCATTTTGCCGACGCCCTCCTCAATAGAAATTAGTCTCGTGGTTCCTACTGTTCCAAATGCTTTAGGAAGTTCCGTATCCTCGATAGTAAGCATGGCAACTCCGGCTGTTTCCAGCTCTTCAACGGTGCGCTTTACATTCAGAGCATTCCCATAACCGTGATCTGCATCAACTATAAGAGGCAATTGTCCTGCGCGGTTTATGCGATAAGCTTGGCCGGCAAATTCGCTCAGTGTGAGCACTATATCATCTGGCAACCCTAAAACTGATAATGACCCTACCGAACCAGCAAACATGCCAGCCTCAAAGCCTATGTCTTCAGCCATACGCGCAGAGATAGCATCGTAAACAGAACCAGGGTGATAACATTGATCTCCCTCAAGATAGGCCCGAAACTTTTCGCGGCGTTTNGTCCAGTGCATTTTGATTTNCTCCCTAAAACAGATTTNCTTNATATTTTNCTACGCTAATGAAGCCCAGACACCAACGCAAGCCTTCAAAAGTTTCAATGCTCAAATTATTTCCGATATTTCCTCGAAACTCACTCGACGCGGACGAGCCTGAATTTTAGAAAAATCCCCAAATCCAATGTTGCATAGAAAATTAGACTTGATACTTGTCCCAGCAAAAAATTCATTGTCAACCGCCNNATTATCAAAACCTGACATTGGTCCTACATCTAACCCAATGGCACGAGCTGCTATGATGAAATACCCTCCTTGTANTGAACAATTAAGAAATGCGAAGGGCTCTACCGCACTTGGATTTTTTACAAACCGCGCAGCGCTTCCCGGCAATCCGGATAATTCCTCTAATTTGGCATAAAATTTAAGGTCATATCCGATAATTGCAGTTACCGGAGCAGCCATACTTTTTTCTAGATTTCCTTTTGAGAGACAAGGCNAAAGACGAGCCTTGGCTTCTTTACTTTTGATATAAAGCACTCGCGTTGGTTGTGCATTATTTGAGGTTGGCCCCATTACGAAAAGGCTGTGCAGTTTATACAAAACCTCTTCNGCAACCTCTTTTTTTTGCCAATTACGGGCCGTCCGGGCCCCGTAGAATAATAAATCCAATGCGCCNTCATCCAGGCATTGCATGTACGTCTCCATATTTTCTTTGAGCTCTTTCAACGCCCCCAACCATTTCAACTTTTGTTATTTCATGAATTAAACGGTGTCTNACTTCAAGCATCTAACTCTATTCGTAAATTTAAATTCTTATCAATTTTAGCTCGCGNNCCAGGCGGCATAACAGTTGTCGACTCTCGCTCTTCAATNATNGCGGGGCCCTCTATGGTATCCCCTTCAGAAAAAGCATACCGATCATAAACGTCACAAGGAGCAAACCCCGTCTCAGAGAAGAAGACTGACCGCTGACCCTTTATTTTTTTATCCACGGGCCCTTTCTGCCCCTTAAAGTTGAGTGTAATATTTGGTATCGGTGCAGTCGCCGCAAGCCTCCAACTCATGGTCTCGATCCCAATATCNGTAACGGTTCGTTCAAATAGANTCCGGTAGCTGTCAAAAAAATTGATGCGCAATTCATCGACATGTGATCCCGATAATTTACCGTCCGGAACTGGTACTGAAATTTCAAAACCCTGCCCCACATGCCGCATGTCAGCCTTACGTTCGAACGTAATATCTTCATCATCTGCGCCNGCTTCTNTTAAAAGCGACCTTGCCTCGTCCTCCATATCGTAGAACAACTGATTTAAATATTCCCAGTTTATTTGTTCCAATCGTGCCACGTAGCTCCGAACATAATCAACAGCGGGTGCAGCTACTAANAACCCCAAGGCGGACGTAACGCCCGCCCCNAATGGTACAATAACATTATCNAATTTAAGCAAACGCGCCATATGACAAGCGTGGACAGGCCCAGCACCACCGAATGCAATCATGTCGTACTTACGTGGATCTCGGCCTTTTTCAGCAAGGTGCATTCGTGTTGCGGCAGCCATATTCTCATTAACAACATTATGCATGCCAACAGCCGCCTCCAAAACAGTTAGNCCTAACGGCTTTGCTAATTTNTCTTCTATTGATTTTTCTACTTTCTCTAAATTGAGTGTCATCTGACCACCCAAAAAATAAACAGGATTTAAATAGCCCAAGTATAGATCCGCATCAGTCACTGTAGGATCTTGTCCACCTAGCCCGTAACAAACTGGGCCAGGCTGGGAACCNGCACTACGAGGCCCTACCTTAAGCAATCCCATCTGGTCTACAGATGCTAAGCTACCCCCTCCTGCACCAATTTCAATCATNTCCACTACTGACACTTTNAGTGGNAAACCGGAACCTTTAGCAAAACGACGGACCCGGCCAGCCTCAAAGTCATATTTCCGGTCGGGCCTGTTGTTATCAATGAGACACATTTTGGCGGTGGTACCACCCATATCGTAAGATATCAGATTTTTAGTATTTGTTAGTGTGCTGTAATACGATGCTGCCATTGCACCTGCAGCTGGGCCTGATTCAATCAACCGGATGGGGTATGCCTCAGCATCCCTCACTGTAGTGATACCTCCCCCGGATAGCATGACATAAAGGGTGCCATCATGTCCNAGTGCTTTTAATTTCTNATCGAGCCTCTNGAGGTAACTTTGCATTAGCGGTTGNACATATGCGTTAGCACACGCGGTACTCGTTCGCTCAAATTCACGNATCTCCGGNGCNACATCNGATGAAAGAGTGACGGGCAAATCTNTNTACAGTTNNCNNACAATCTTTTTTGCTAACTGTTCATGAACTGGATTGCGGTATGAGTGCATAAGGCAAATAGCTAATGCCTCTATGTTTTCTTTCTGCACAAGTTTTTTCAAGGAGTTCCTNAACCCCTCTTCATCAAACTCAAGCAGGATTTCTCCATCTGGCGAAATACGTTCCGCAACACTTTCCCGGAGAAACCTTGGCACNAGCGAAGGTGGTGACTCAATAAACAGATCATACAGGTCGTAACGGATTTCTTTAGCCATTTCGAGAGTGTCACGATGACCCAGGGTANTTACCAACCCCACTTTTGCACCGGTCCGCTCAATAATCGTATTTGTAATTAAGGTAGTTCCGTGGACAATATTGTCTATTACAGCTGGGGATACTCCTGCGTCTGACAGCAGACGGCNCACACCATCTAAAATCGCAGCGCTAGGATCGGAAGGCGTGGTCAATTGCTTACCTGTAAAAATCTGATCACGCTCCTCATCAACAAGAACGAAATCAGTAAAGGTGCCCCCAACATCAACACCAATGCGAATACGTTTTTTCATCCGCCTTGCCCATAAAGGCGCCTAGCTGCCGCAGCGGTAATATAACCATTTTTCACATCTTCGCACACTCGTCCACGTTCACGTTGAGCGGGATCTCCATAGCCTCCACCGCCAGCGTATACCATCTTTAGTTTTATGCCCGGCTCTATAACAGTGCGTGACTTTTGATGAGGTACTGTTCCATCACTAAAACTTATGTGGCTTTTTGCCCCCTCCAGCCCCCCCAGAACTCCGGTTGCTGGATGGCGCCATCGATCTGACAATAACGAGAGCTGCAACGGCTCGAGTGCGCGCGACTCTATTTCACACACTTGACCCAAACCACCACGATACATGCCGGCACCTCCTGAGTCAGCACGAAACTCTTTCTGCCAAACAATCAACGGAGCCACACTTTCAAAAGCCTCAATACTGCCAGCACCTGCATTTGTTGGGAACGCAATGGTTGAAATTCCATCCTTTGTTGGACGTGCACCCATCCCGCCNCTNGCAAATAAAATTTGTGTGAACCTGTTACCCTTCGGGTTCAGACCACTAAAAATTGCGCGCATACTCGGTGCGCTGCCACTGTCAGCAATAATTTTGGACGGGACAGCTTGTGCCAATGCTGCATAAATCACTCCGGCCAGCATNTGGCCGGTAAGTTGGCGAGCATTACACGGTGCAGGGCGAGTAGGATTAAGAATCGATCCTTCGGGAGCAATGACTTGNATTGGGCGGTATGATCCTTCATTTCTAGGTGTCAGTGGATCAAGTGCACATTTTATTGGATACGCAGAATATGCATGCGTGTAATTCATAACTGTATTAAGACCGCGATTGATTTGTTTTGATGTTCCTTCGTAATCAATCGTGATATTTGAGCCCTCTACGGTAACTGCGCATTCAATATGAGTTTCATCCTCATCAAACCCATCCGCATCAAGGGTAGAATGGTAAATACCATCNGGTACTTCTTCAATAGCGTTTCGCATGGCCGTTTCTGCTCGGCTAAGCAAAGATTTCGAAAGAAGAGAAAGATCATCCAGTNCGGAATCCTCCAAAAATTCTATAAGCCGGCGCCCACAAACCTGATTTGCTGTGACCTGTGCGTTGAGATCACCCAGCACTTGCTCGGGCAGCCGTACGTTGCAAACAATCATCTCTTCAACGTCCTTATTAAGCTCCCCTTCCTTCAAAAACTTAAGTGGCGGGATACAAAGGCCCTCTTCGAAAAGTTCNCGGCAATCTGCAGACCATAACGAGCCCCCAATATCAGGGGAATGAGCAATTGAACCCGAAAAACCAACCAACTGNCCGTTCAAAAATACCGGCATCACCATTGTAATATCGGGCAAGTGACCGGTGGCCAACCAGGGATCATTAGTTATNACACAATCTCCGGGTTTCCATGTTTCCCGAGNGAATTTTGCGAGNAAATGTTTAAGTGTTATCGGAAGAATTCCAGCGAAAGATGGTATGCCNCCGGTGTTTTCACTGAGTGAGTCGCCATTGGCGTCCATCAAAACGGTGCCAAAATCATTTGATTCTCGGACGATGGTTGAAAAAGATGTTCTAAGTAAGGCTGCCGCAGACTCATCCGCGATAGAAATGAGCCTACTCCAAAATATTTCAAGTGTTATAGGGTCGAACCTTTCTCCGGCACCTTCCGCACCAAGGTCACCCATAATTAGGCCGCCTTTTTTTGTCCTATTTCAGGAGCAACCTTGTCCATGAATAATCGAATGCTATTCTCAACAACATCATGTGGCGCTGCCCCCAAACGGAACTGCAGTATAAGACCTCCGACACCGACAGCATCAATTTCTGCGACTTGCTCCGCTACCGTGGACGGCGAACCGCAAAGTAAACTGTGTTGGGTAACATTACGGGCAGCAGTCTTTTTTGGAGCTGCACCTGTTTCCATGCTTTTGTCGAGAGTTAGGCCACGAGCCTCATATACCTCTTTCCGCATAGCCATNCGATGATCGCGCTGTCCTTCAAATAAAGGAAGGCCAATTCGCTCGGCTTCCTCATCTGTATCAGCAACGAAAATATTTTTCCAAATCCACGTTTGATCAACGCAAGTTTGTATACGGGCATCATCATAACCTGCCTCCGCCATGGTTGATCTATAGAGATCCATGCGCTGCTGGATAATGTCGACCGATTGTACATTCATGAGGAAAGGCTTGCCTTCACGGGCTTGGCCCAGCATCGCCTCTTCACCGGAACATGCACGTATCATNAAAGGATGAGGCTTAGAATAAACCCTCGGTCTAAGTGCGGGTAACCAAATATCCCAATATTTTCCTTTAAAACTGAAATCTTCNGTTGTCCAAGCCTTGACCATGATTTCTTCTGCTTCNAACAAGCGCTCATAGGCTTCATCAGGGTCTATCCCAAACCCTAAATAATCATAGATNTTATATGCTGTGCCACGCCCTAGACCAACAATAAGTCGGCCTTTGCTCAGGTTGTCGATCATAGAAATTTGCTCGGCTAACCGTATAGGATGATGCAATGACATCTGAGCGACCGCAAACCCTATTTTGATTTGNTCTGTAGTTGCAGCGATTGCAGCAGCAAAGCTTATTGGATCCACATATGCGCAGTTACCATCAAAGTGGTGTTCTGCTAACCAAACTGAATCCATACCCAATTCATCACAGAGCTTCGCTTCCATTACAGTTTCGTCAATAACACGCTCGTCACTTTTAGGGTCTGGGCATTGAGGAAAAAGAAAATTACCAAATTTCATATTTTTTCTCCTGTCACTGCTGCNGATAATTTTGCCCCATGGCCAGAGGNNGTCACCGAAAAGAATCTAGCCATACNNTTATGAATATGAGACGCAAAAGCTTCACCAGCTTTCTCTGAATNACGGGATNCAAGAGCTGCCATTATTTCTTTGTGCTCACGATCGGATTCTTTCAAACTGNNGGAAATGCTTNGAGTACGATATAGGTGTANCTCCTTATCGAGGCCGTTACATATTTCGCGGAGACGCTTATTGTCGACGAATTCGATAATTGAATCATGAAACCTTCGGTTAATCCTNTAATACCCTTGAAAATCTTCGACAGCAGCCGCTNTTGCCATTTCCTCCACCATTTTACTTAGCAATTTAATCTCTTGGTCGGTNATGCGCGCAGCAAGCAATTGACCCGCTAACCGCATCAATGACGCTCTTAAGACATAAAGATCTCTTGCTTCATTCGTTGATACGACGCGCACNAAACAACCGCGATTAACAATGAATTCCAGCAATCCCGCTTTAACCAGCGCGCTACAAGCTTCTCTGATTGGACCGCGGCTAACACCCATCTCAGCAGCCAAAGAGTTTTCATTTATGCGGTCTCCGGGCGCAACNTCACCATCTACAATGCGACGCTCAACTTCTGCCTGCACCACACTAGCCAACGACTTCGGCCTGATTAACTTAAGTTTTGNNTTTTCTGTCATAGTATANTAACTACANTCATCTTATAATGNGTCATTGTCAACAATTTTANATATATACCTGTTTCTGANGCTTTTTTNGANNTACNNNNATGCATAATTCTNCTGNCAGNNCNNCTGANNTGAANTCTAANACACNCCATTGNAGAAAGATATCGATTTGCGTAAATTTACAAAAGAGTTGTTAGNTAAGAANATAACATTGATCTTCAATCGCACCGTCCTTGTGGCGTCGGCGGTAGCTAAAAGGAAAATCCAACGCAATGACCGGATCGGATAATATTATCATCAATACCACCGCAAAGATTCTTAACGATCTTTGCGACCCCCAAACTGTCAACAATTCGAATGACGAAAAATGGAAGGCAACTCTGTGGAGTGCGTTGGAAGAAAATGGCNTAACCCGAGCATGGGTNCCAGAGAAATTTAATGGCGTNGGAGCNGATGTAGCTGACGGATTTGAGATACTTCGTATNGCAGGGCAGTTTGCTATTCCCGTGCCAATCGCCGAGACGTTATTGGCCGGCTGGCTATTATCGGAGACAGGTCTCAATGTACCGGACGGCATGTTAAGCATTGCTCCAGTCAACCAACATGACACCGTTGTACTAGATGACAACGATACCCTCACAGGCACCGCTCATCAAATCCCATTNGGGCGCGATGTTGCACAGNTTGTTGTTCTTGCAGAAAGAAATGACCAGCCATTCATAGCATTAGTNAATCGAGAAGANTGCATTCTCCAACAGTATGACAGCCANGCTTCAGAGCCTCGCGACACAATTGNCTTCAATCGAGTATCTCCGGTCCAATGTGCGGAAACAAAACTCACACGAGATCATTTATTACGCATGGGTGCAGCAATCCGATGTTCGGAAATGGGAGGAGCCCTGCAACATATTCTCAATATTGCCGTTCAATATTCAAAAGATAGAGAAGCCTTCGGACGCCCCATATCAAAGTTTCAAGCGGTGCAGCATAATCTGGCTCAGCTTGCTGGAGAGGCTGCCGCAGCAGTNTCAGCAGCTTCTTCTGCAGCGGACACGATANATAGTGGGGACGGTTTTAATGATGCAGGTTTTCTTGAAATTGCAAGTGCCAAAGTACGGGCTGGAGAAGCCGCAGGAAAGGGGGCAGCCATTGGGCATCAAGTCCACGGCGCTATCGGATATACAACTGAACATATTTTACACCGCTACACCCAAAGACTTTGGAGTTGGCGTGACGACTTTGGTGGNGANAGTGTCTGGGCTGTCGCCCTCGGGGAATTTGTAGCGGCAAANGGGGCTGATCAGTTATGGCCCACCATCGCCGCCCGCTAAATAATGATTGTGAGGAACAAGCTATGTCTGTGAATATACGATTCGATCCTATTCGACTTCCAAAAATATGTCAGGATTTGCGCCATGAGGTGCGCGACTTTCTNCACAAGGAGGAAGCTGCCGGCACATTTGATCGACGAGAAAATGCAATGGGAGGNATNTTTAATAAAGAGTTCAGCCGTAAAGTTGGAGCTAAAGGTTGGATTGGAATGTCATGGCCNAAAAAGTATGGCGGCCATGAACGCACCTTCCTTGAACGTTACGTNGTCACAGAAGAAATGCGGGTTGCCAATGCGCCTGTGCGTGGGCATTTCACCGCAGACCGTCAGAGTGGGCCTATTATCCTAAAGTTAGCAGACGAGGATATTAAAGCAGACATTTTACCCCGGATAGCCGCAGGGGAATGTGCCTTTTGCATCGGTATGAGTGAGCCATCAAATGGTTCAGATCTTTTTGCTGCACGTGTGAAAGCAACNAAGACCGACGGTGGNTGGCTTATAAATGGGAGTAAGATTTGGACCAGTTACGCTCACTTGGCGGACTATATGATTGCATTATTTCGAACTTCNCCGTGCACAAAAGAGAACCGCCGCCATGGGTTAACTAATTTCCTTGTTGATATGAAGAACTTTAATAATATTAAAGTGAACCCAGTGGTAAANCTTCGTGGGCAACACGAATTCAATGAGGTGGTTTTTGAAGACACCTTCATTCCTGACNAGTATGTTNTNGGNGANATTGACGGAGCTTGGAAGCAAGCTACAAGCGAGCTTGCGTACGAGCGCAGCGGGCCTGAACGTTTTCTAGAAACCTCGTATGTGTTATTTGAATTAGCGCAGGTACTTGGGAAGCAGCCAGACGCTCGAGCAGCTGAGGGGTTAGGTCGTCTTGTTGCTGGTTTGCACACACTTAGACGTATGTCAGTTTCAGTAAATGGAATGTTACAAGCAGGCGAAGAGCCAACAATTCAAGGCTCATTAGTAAAAGATCTTGGTACCATTTGGGAACAAGAGCTTCCAGCAAAGGCGCGTGACCTAGCGACATTCGTGCCGCCGGATGATAGCAATCGCGCTTCATTCGACACATTGCTGAATTACGGCATTCAGGTTGCTCCAAAACTCACCATACAAGGCGGCACAACTGAGGTGCTTCGGGGAATCATCGCTCGTGGTTTAGGGCTTCGCTAAGCGAGAACTATGCCCGATATAAATGCTCTGCTCAATCCAGCAACCGTAGCCGTAGTTGGGGCTTCGAATGATAGGTCTATTATTCGCGGTCGTGCTCTGGAAGTTTTACTAAGTCACCCCTTCAAAGGGAGAATTTATCCGATCAGTAGAAGTGCCCAAAAAGTCCAAGGATTAAATGCCTTCCCTTCAGTAGACTTAGTGCCCGAACAGATTGATCTTGCTCTTGTTATAATTCCGGCAGAGTTTATCCTGGAGGAATTGGAACGTTGCGGCAATTCTGGTGTGAA
>PBCW01000043.1 GCA_002718015.1 Rhodospirillaceae bacterium | reverse complement strand
GCTGCTTGAAGACGGATTCCACATCAACATCCATCAGAAGATGGAGCCCCCCTTGCAAGTCGAGCCCCAAATTCATCCGCTTACCAGGCAACCATTCACTGCCAAGATCGAATGTTCCTTCCTTAAAAAAGTTGGGAAGGGCGTACAAAAAACCCATCCCACAAATAATCAAGATGAGTATTTTTTTCCACGTCGGAAAATTAAGCATTACACAGCCCGTCTTTTTTTAAAATAGCTATTTCTTAGCCGTNTCATTAGCAGGCTCTGTTTTGGATATNANCTCCGAAATNGTGCCGCGGGCTACTCGAACACGAACTCCGTCGGCTATTTCAAGTGCAACTTCTGCCTCATTCATGACTTTTGCAACGGTGCCGTAGATACCCCCTGCGGTAACAACCTTATCTCCACGGCGNAGCGCACTAANCATCTCGCGATGCGCTTTCACTTTCTTTTGCTGTGGCCGGATCATTAGAAAATAAAAAACACCGAAAATAAGCACCATCATGATAATGGTCTGCATTAACCCCCCACCACCAGCAGCTCCACCGCNTTGTGCCCATGCAGTTGAAATCAACATTGAACTCTCCTTACTGTACTGATGTTGGCAAAATCAAAGNCCATTTAATTGNATGAGACGCGACTATACTCAGAACCGCAGCAATTTCAATTCTGAACAACATCGCTGACATATCAAATTTTTCAACATAAATATTTTAAAGGGGTACTCGTTCNAAATTATTCATGATACCTCCTAAGANTAGCTATATTACAANGANTGTTAAAAGATGAAAATTGACAATCTGGCAAGCAAATTTCTCGAAAGAATTGCAATAGCACTCGAAAACATTGCACCAAAAGACGANNTAAAAAACGAACTCCATCTTGCCGATGGCTATGTTTGGCAAGCAGACCGACGCTGGCTCGAACCGGTTGACCAAATCAANCGAGTAGACATAGCCTTNCTGCAGGGCATAGACAGACAAATCGCGTTGTTGCTTGAAAACACTGAACGGTTTTCAAAGCAATTACCTGCAAANAATGCANTACTTTGGGGCGCACGCGGTTCCGGAAAAAGTTCTCTCGTAAAGGCAGCNCACGCCGAAGTTAACCGCAATATAAAGGATCTGTCATCTCGAATNGCGCTAATCGAGATACACCGAGAAGATATCCCCACACTGCCAAATTTACTCTCCATATTGNGAGAAACNNCGCGACCTTGTCTTGTCTTTTGTGATGATCTTTCTTTTGATGGAAAGGATGCTAGTTACAAATCACTGAAAGCCCTTCTAGAAGGAGGAATTGAAGGCCGTCCNAAAAATGTGATTTTTTACGCTACCTCCAACCGGCGTCATCTACTTCCAAGAGACATGATGGAGAATGAACAGTCTACCTCTATAAATCCTTCCGAGACAGTTGAAGAGAAGGTGTCACTCTCCGATCGTTTTGGTCTTTGGCTAGGGTTTCATAATTGCNCCCANGAGACCTATNTTANGATGGTANAACACTACATAGAACATTTTGGATTAGAAACAAAAAATATAGACTGGAAGAAGGAAGCAAATGAATGGGCGGTCACCCGAGGTGCGAGGTCCGGACGCGTCGCTTGGCAGTACATCCACGATCTTGCAGGACGATTAGGGAAATCATTAGATTAATCACGGGCAGCTGTTCTTCGGACCAGGTGCCTTAACGGATTAACCGAGCGCCTGCCCTTTCGAATTTCAAAATGCAGTTGCGGGCGCGCAACTGCTCCCGTACTNCCGACTTTTGCNATAATTTGACCTCGCCGCACTTTTTGGCCCCGTTTAACCAAAAGCACAGAATTATGTGCGTAAGCTGTCACATATCCTCCAGAATGCTTAATCAAAATCAGCTTGCCAAAACCTGCCAATTCGCTTCCACCGTAAGCAACAACCCCGTTTTCTGATGCTCTCACTGGCGAACCTGCAGCCGCTGCGATATTTAGCCCATCATTGTACAAACCTCCCTTCTTTCTCCCAAATCTTGAAATAACTTTTCCGCGCACGGGCCATAGAAAACGNGANGANGTCCGCGGTGGTGCCTTTAACTCCGGCACTTTTTTNGACCTTCTCGTNTTGTANTTTTCCGGTGGCCCTTTCGTTTTCGGATATNGATACGNNGCGACTTGTCGATTTTTTGGTAATCTCAATTTCTGCCCTACANCAATTCGATANGGTGCTTTAATNTTATTAAGTCGCGCCAGNAAACTAACTGAAACATTAGTCTGGCGAGANATAGAATACAGTGTGTCCCCCTTNCGCACAGTGTGAGTCGCAGGACCAACGAACCTTGTGATACGTATTNGATCCCCAATCTGTAGACGATATGGAGGTGAAAGCTGATTATCTTTGATAATATTTCGTATTGGAATGCCGTATTTNTTTGATATCCGGTAAACAGTATCNCCTCGNCNAACAACATGGGAAGATCGCTCANTNGGNGTTTCCACGTAACTGACAAAATTCCCCCCGCTATCGCTAAGAGAGCCACAGCCAGCTAACAGTCCAAGCAATTTCGCCAGTATCATAAAACGGACAGTTTTCCGNCTCATCATTTCCTCAAAATAATAGGGTCACCTACTGGTTATCCCATCTGTTTTAGGCATCCCACCAATCAAGGGAAGAAACCGAACATCAAAAAGACCCTGAGCATCGACCCCATCTCGATTTTTTGCAATTCGCATTACCTTCTGAACACCGTGCTCTGGCCCAACGGGAGTTACCATAACACCATCTTCCGCCAATTGGCCCAAAAGAATATCGGGTATATTCTGGGTTGATGCAGCCACGATAATACGATCAAACGGTGACTGCACCGGCCAACCTTTTTGACCGTCGCCCAACTGTGTAGTGACATTAAAGCATTTAATAACTTCAAGCCTCGCCTCAGCATCGGTGAGCAAAGTAGCATGTCTTTCGATCGAATAGACCCTCCGATAAAGGTGCGAAAGGATTGCCGTCTGATACCCTGAACCAGTCCCTATCTCCAACACCTTTAACCGTTTTCCTATGCCAAGCGCACCTATCATCCGTGCGACGACATTTGGATCGCTGATGGTTTGCCCCATGCCTATTGGCAGCGCTGTTTCATCGTAGGACCTATCTCGAAAAGTAGGAGGCACAAAAAAATCGCGTGGTACGCGCTCAAAGGCAGAGATTATCTTAGCATCCGTTACTCCGGCCTGACGAAGTGATATGACTAACCGAATTTTTTGCGTTGCGAGAGCCTCAGAAATTTTTCTTCTCCTGCCAACATCAATCGTTGTTAAATAAAGTCTTCAGTTCGCGGAGTGTCCCTGCATGCGTTTGGTTTACATGTAATGGAGTTACAGAAATAGCGCCTCGCTCGACTGCTTTATTATCTGTATCACCATGCCCCACAGATTGTCCCGGATGGGGATTTCCGATCATGTATAAATTATTTTTACGAGGGTCCGGAACCTCAATTATCTGGTACGACTTACTGCGCTGCCCCTGACGGACTGCAATGACCTCAGAAACTTTTTCACAATTTTGAACGGGGAAGTTTATATTCATAAAAACATCCCTTCGCCATTTTAACGATAGTAACCGAGCAATGATATTTGGAGCAAACCGTTTAGCAACAGACCAATTCGTTTTTCTACCATTTTCTGACTGTTGACTTAACGAGATAGAGGGTACCCCAAGCATCGCACCCTCCATGGCAGCAGCGACAGTCCCAGAATAACTAATATCATCAGCAATATTTAAACCTTGATTGATACCGGATAATACTAAATCAGGCGGACTGTCTTTCATAATGGTATTGATCGCCATTAACACGCAATCGGTTGGAGTCCCGACAACCGAATACTTTCTTTTTGAAACTCTCTCAATACGAATAGTCGCGTTGAGTGTTAATGAATGACTGGATCCACTTTTCTCTGTTTCCGGAGCAAATATCCAGATGTCGTTGGAAAGTTCACGCGCAATTTTTTCTAAAATCCGCAAACCTGGGGCATTGATCCCATCGTCATTCACAAGCAATATACGCTTNCCTATTGGGTCAATTGGCGTGACTNNCACGAACTANTCCTTTTCAATTTTCGTAATGCCATTTAGGTACGGCTGCAAAGCACTTGGAATGGTAATTGACCCATCCGGGTTTTGATAATTCTCAAGAATAGCTATAAGGGTCCGCCCTACTGCCAAACCAGAACCATTTAGGGTGTGCACAAAACTGGTTCCTTTCTGACCCGGTGATTTAAAGCGTGCATTGAGCCGCCGAGCTTGAAAACATTGGCAAGATGAACAACTTGACACCTCTCGAAAACTATTTTGCCCGGGCAGCCATACCTCGAGNTCGTAGGTTTTAGCAGCTGAAAATCCAGTGTCTCCAGTNCACAGCGTCATCACTCGATAAGTTAGTCCCAAACGCTTCAGGACCTCCTCGGCGCATGACGTCATTCTTTCTAATTCCATTTCGGAGTCTTCAGGATGAACGACACTCACTAATTCAACTTTATTGAACTGATGCTGNCGTAACATTCCACGAGTATCTTTTCCTGCTGCGCCGGCTTCCGACCGGAAACAGGGCGTCCAAGCGGTTAGACGTAATGGCAGATCACTGGCATTCAGAACTTTCCCCGCAACAAAATTTGTAAGTGGAACTTCAGCGGTCGGGATTAGCCAATGATCACCATCTGTTTTATAAAGNTCATCTGAAAATTTTGGCAATTGNCCTGTCCCAAAAAGGGCTTGCTCACGCACAAGAACGGGCGGCACAGACTCTATGTAGCCAAACTCAGCACAGTGCAGGTCAAGCATAAAATTACCGAGTGCACGATCGAGCGTNGCTAACATACCTTTCAATATTACAAATCTTGATCCAGCCATTTGCGCTGCAGTCTCAAAATCCATTAATCCTAATGACTCTCCCAAATCAAAATGCTCTTTAGGAGACTCAATCATAGGCTTCTTGCCGACCTCGCGCTCAAGCCGATTAGAAGTCTCATCTTGGCCATCTGGTATGCTCGGGTCAGGCAGGTTTGGTATAACTTCCAACATAGCATTCAATTCAGCATCAATATTTTTTTCTATTTTTTCCGCCTCGATCAGTTTATCTTTAAGCTTAGATACCTCCGCCATTAATTTGCCAGCATCATCCCCTGCCTTTTTCATTTCTCCGATTTTCTTTGAAATGTCATTACGTGATTGTTGCAGATTTTGCATTTCGGTCTGAGCTGAACGCCGTTTTTGATCGAGCGTTATAATGTCATCTACTGGAGGCACAAATCCACGACGCCTTAAAAGCCTATCAAATTCGTCGGGGTTTTCACGAATGTAACGAATATCATGCATGGTAGTTGAAATATCCCGTTAGGCAGTTGCTATATATTACGATTAGGATTAATGCCGCCATCGACGTTAATCGTTTACTTCACTTTGCCCCAGAGCTGCACGTTTGCGTTCCAAGGCGATCGAACACCAGATAGAAATTTCATAAAGAAATATTATAGGAATGGCCAATGCGAACTGACTTAACGGATCTGGCGGAGTTAAGATGGCAGCAGCTACAAATGCTATCACAAAAGCGTATCGACGTTTTTGTTTTAACAATTCTATCGACACCAAACCCGATCGGGTTAAAAGAACTAAGATTACTGGAAGTTCGAAGCTCAAACCAAAAGCAAAGATAAGCCTCATCACTAAGGCGAGGTATTCATTAACTTTAGGTTCAAGTTCTATAGCAATTTGGCCTCCTGTTGCTACTTGTTGAAATCCAGCAAAAAACTCCCACGCTATGGGTAAAACCAAATAATATACAAAAGCACCACCTGTGAAAAAAAGAACTGGCGAAGCGATAAGGAAAGGTAAAAAAGCCAATTTTTCATTACTATACAGCCCCGGCGCTACGAACTTCCAAACCTGATTAACCACTATTGGAAACGACAAAAATCCAGCAGTAAAGAAAGCTACTTTCAAATCAGTGAAGAATTTCTCGTGCATTGCCGTGTAAATCAGCCTTTTTCCCTCCTGACCTTGCCACAGGTCATTAAGGGGACTAACCAGGAAATTAAATATGGGGCCTGCAAAATAGAGACTGACTATAAAAGCTATTAGCAATGCACCAACTGAAAATATAAGTCGCCGTCGCAGCTCCACTAAATGGTCAAGTAGTGGCAACTTAGGATCATTAATTGCTTTGGCATCCTTTTGATTTNTGTCACTNGGCNTGACTGTTTCAGATCCATCGCTCATGGCAATGCTTTGNCTGGCTCAGNTTCAGNNTCATGCGATTTTTTNTCNTTCTCAACNATGTCATTCAATTCATCAAATTCGGTTTCTAAATCAAGCTCTTCATCAACGTTCTTGACAATATTTCTATACGGAACTNTTGACAGNTCTTTGCGCACCTCATCNAGTTCTGCCTCTCGNGCNAGATCATCGANNCCAGACTGAAGATCAAACATCAGCTCTCTCATTCGCCTCACCGCNCGAGTGCAAGTTCTAAGAACNCCCGGCAATTCCTGTGGACCTACGAGCACAACAGTCACAACCGCTATAATAATCAGCTCAGGCCAGCCAATATCAAACATGCATTTTTGTCTCTAAGGTAANATACGTGCAAACTCTTACTTACNANCTTTTNCTTTTTTTGATTCCTCTTCAAGAATNTCAGTAGCAGTTGTGTCAATCGTCTTTGGCTCAATCTCTCCCATNTCCAGAGGCTTTTCACTCTTATTTTCNTCCTTTATATTCTGCTTGAAATTCCTGAGNCCTTTACCAAAATCCCCCATTATTTGCGAAATCTTTCCGCGACCACCAAAAACCAGNAGAGCAAGCGCAACCAGAATCAAAATTTCCCACGGACCCAGCGACATNAATTTCTCCTTTTTTGAAAGTTTTCCTCATCGAGGTGGGAATAANAAAAGTAANCATATAAGTTAGGACGNCTTTGGGCAAAGAATGTCTGTAAATATATATTCATACCTTAGGAAAAATGAAAGTTTGGTTCGGGTCAATATCAATTCTCAGCCTTTCATTTTGTTCCGGCAAAAAGCGTCCGGGCATGCGTGAATGAAGGTGGATCTTTTCCCCATCCATCCCGTCAGCACAAAGATGGATAAGGGAAGAATATCCTAACATACGCGCTTCGAGTGCCTGCACGCCAAACTCAACAGATTGATTCGTCAGGCGCGTTAAGCGAAGCGCTTCCGGTCTTATAAGGATCTCTACTTCTGTTCCTCCTGCGATATTTCCTGAATCTATCATACCAATTGTTGTATTTACCTTTCCATTTTTAACAAATCCGTTGACACGGTTCACTTCGCTGAAAAATTCAGTGACAAAGGCATTAGCCGGCTTACAGTAGATTTCCTCTGGTCGGCCAATTTGCTCGGTCACTCCATTCTTCATCACCGCTATGCGATCACCCATGAACATCGCTTCCTCTGAATCATGGGTAACCAATAAAGCTGCAGCCCCGGATTGCTTCAATAAATGCAGAGTATCATCTCGAATTTGATCACGCAGTCTGGCATCAAGCCCCGAGAAAGGTTCGTCCAGCATTATAAGATTAGGTTTTGGGAGCAACACTCGAGCCAAAGCAACCCTCTGTTGTTGTCCTCCAGATAGGGCATGAGGGTAACGGTTCGCCAGATCAGCAATCCCGAGAGTTCTGAGCAGTTGCGAAATCTCATCTGCCATTTCTTCGCCTCTATATTTCCTCACTCCAAATGCCACATTTTCTATGACTGTGAGATGGGGAAACAGAGCATAATCTTGAAATACTAACCCAATGTCACGCTGTTCGGGGGGAAGACTAAAACCTGCACTTTTGGCGACCGGTTTCCCTGAAATTCGGATTTCGCCGTGCTGGAGCAACTCTAGTCCCGCAGCTAAACGCAACGTAGTAGTTTTACCGCAGCCTGATGGCCCCAATAAACATACCAATTCGCCCTTAGCAAGCTCAAGTGAGAAGCCTTGCACAGCGCAAATGTCACCATAATAATGGTAGACGTCAGTAAACTCTAGTGCGGGGTCAGCGATCATAGCTACTCCCATTCTTTCCCTATGAAACTTTCCATTTCAAAGCAGGGGCTCTCAACTCCAAAGATATTTACTTTCTTGAAAAGCATATAGACTAATTCTGAGCAATGTCGTCTTCATCCTTCTCATAACTTTCATTAGCAGTATTATCACTTCCATCAGATATTTGACCTAACGACATCAACCCAGGACGAGAATCTAAAAGTCCAGCAGCTTTTAATTCCTCAATCCCGGGCAAATCCTCAATTCGCTCAATTCCAAATTGATCCAAAAATTGCTCTGTTGTTCCCCAAGTTACGGGGCGGCCAGGAACCCGGCGACGCCCACGTGGCCTAATCCACTCTGCCTGCAACAAAATATCGAGCGTCCCCCTCGATGTGGCCACCCCCCTTACCTCTTCGATTTCTGCCCGAGTGATTGGTTGATGGTAAGCAATAATAGATATCGTTTCAATTGCCGCACGTGACAAACGGCGCTTTACTTCGGTATCAATCCTAAGGTGATCTGACAGGTCAGGAGCAGTCCTAAAAGCCCAGGCTTTTTTCCCTACCGATACAAGATGAACACCGCGATTAGAATAAAAGGATTTCAATTCTTGCAGAAGTACATCTACATCACTTCCTTCAGGAAGTCGTTTTTTCAGAACTTTCTCTGATACTGGATCAGCGGAAGAAAATAATATGGCCTCTAAAATTCTCAATAATTGAAATCGGTCCATTGTCATCAAGCTGCTACTTCCTTTTTACCTGACTTGAGATAAAGCGGACCAAAAGCTTTGGATTGGCGAAGAGAGACCTCTCCAGCTTTCACCATTTCCAGTGTAGCAGCAAACGTGGCTGCCATTGCGGAGCGCCTCACAATTCCCGCCCCTAATCCGGGAGGTAAAAAATTTTCTAGAGTTGTCCAATCTGGAGCCTTACCGATAACTTGACGCAGCCAATTCATCGCTTTTTCAGTTGTATAAAGTTTTGTGGGGTCAATGCGAAGAGCCGAGATAGTTTCGCGTTCTTGCGTCGAGCCATATGCCCGTAACAAATCAAACAAACTAACTTCAAAAACCGAGGTTCTTACTATCTTTATTTGCTCGGGGTTACCCCGCTTGAAAAAATCACGGCCTAGTTGCGGACGTTCAAATAACTTTTTGCCGGCATCACGCATTCCTTCCAAGCGTTGAAGCTGGAATGCGAGCCGGGCAGCCATTTCAGCAGCGCTTAATTCTTCCTCTTCACTTTTTTCCGATGGCAACAACAGACGCGACTTTAAAAAGGCCAGCCAAGCCGCCATCACTAAATAGTCAGCAGCGATCTCAATACGCAGGTCACGAGCCTGTTCAAGAAATTCAAGGTACTGATTAGCTAACTGAAGAATAGATATTTTAGTCAAGTCTACCTTTTGTTCGCGCGATAACGACAGTAATAAATCTATGGGACCTTCGTAACCGTCCAAATTCAGGACTAATTCGTGCTGAGACGTTCTGGTAGGCGCATCCGATCTATCTGTACCGTCTTCTTGAAATTCTGAAACCACTGCATTTTCCTTCTCAACCACTAGGAATATTACCTGAACGGCTTCTGCTGCTGAAACTCTCGCTATATTATGTCTTTGGGCGCCGTTACCAGTATCGCTGAAAAATGACAAACACCTTTTGCATAATTACCGGTAACACGTTGTGGAGGGTAAGGACAAGCATATGTCCACATATGCTAAAGTGTTGTTTTACGGTAATATTCCACATTTGTAATATAAATTCGTCAAAACGCTTCTGGTTGAAAAAGGTAAAAGACCATCATTTAGATTCGCTTTATGCAACTCCATTCAGTATCGTTTGAGAGCCGTTAACACATTCCATTCGTCCGAGTTGCCAAAACACAATTTTCTACTCCAATATAGTCGAAAGAGCCTCTCGCATCGATTGCAAGTTTTGTGCATTAAAAAAAGCAGGCCTACATGAAATACGAGCATCATAGAGCCGTTTCATCGNTNGTGTTGCCATCGGCTCAACGCCATTTGCCGCTGCCATCATTTCTTCGAGATTTCCACTGCAGTGAAGNACTACGTCGCAGCCTGCATTTAAAGCTNCANTAGCGCGCTCTGCAAAACCTCCTGTAAGTGCTCTCATTCCAATATCATCACTAAACANTAGACCATCAAAACCTATATCACCCCTGANAACTTCGTTGATCAANNTTTTAGATAAAGTCCCAGGAGCTTTTTTATCGAANGCCGAATAAACTATATGGGCTGTCATTGCTGCAGGCATATGGCGTAAACGGCGAAANGGCTCGAAATCCANTTTCTGCAACTCNCTGCTNCNCGTGTTAANCTCCGGCAATTCTATGTGGCTATCTGCNATCGCTCGGCCATGACCCGGAATATGCTTCACAATGGGTAAAATACCCTNCGAAAGATAACCCTNACAAACCTCATACGCCAAAGCAGAAACNATTTTTGGATCGTTTGCGAAAGCGCGGTCACCTATTACTTCATGCGTATTCGGCCATGNAAGGTCAGCCACCGGAGAGCAATTTGTATTTATNCCGAGATCAAGTAACTCTAGGGCTTGTATTTGGGAATTTAATCGNACGGCTTTTAGNGCAAGAGATGGATCGGTTTCAAAAATTAACCCAAATTCNCGTGCTGCCAATGTTTTTCGCCAAAGNGGNGGACCAAGCCGAGCCACCCTGCCCCCTTCCTGATCAATTAAAATTAAAGGGTCNGGAAATTCTATCGAGTTACAGAAATCAGCTATTAACNCGCGGATCTGCNCCGGAGTATCGATATTTCGCGAAAACAGTATCAAACCNAGAGGATTATTTGCAGCAAAAAAAGAGCTCTCTGCNGCNGTTATTTCTGTGCCAGCACAACCGTAAATGATAGCAGANGGAATATTTTTAGCGTGCTCGAACGACAATGCACTCCTGACCCCGCCTTTTAAGCTTTTTACAAATACCCATAGCCGTTNGACGAGAANCAATAGGCCCCGCCCTTAATCGGTAATACACNTTACCGCGAACAACGGCACGTGAAACTTTAAGTTTTAGNTTNCCAANCACATTAGAATNTCTTTTTTTTATTTTTGCCCACTCACGTTCAGCNTNCTTTGATGTTGCAAGTGCCCCTGTTTGTATTAAAAACGCNCCNCCNTTTGNCNCACTTACTTTCTGCCGACGTTTTGTCTNCGCTTTACGAACCTTTTTCGGGTCNATAGGTGTCAGTTTGGTCGGTGCTTTTTTATCTTTTGGGGTAACTGGCGGACGGATCAGTTTAGTTTGTTTATTTTTAACATCNGATCTATCTGTTAACTTTTGTCTAGNCATTTTGNCGGTAATACTTGGCAATTTAGGTGGCGAGGGCGCTGCNTTCATAGGGCTGAGTGGCTTCTCTGGGGGCGGCAATATTCTCTCGACCTCGCGGTCACTCCGAGAACCTTGTACGGGATTGAATATCGTTTTTTCTTGGTGNGCCACCGTAACCCCNCCGGGCTTAGGGGGAAGGATTTTAATNGGTCCGTTCATTTTTAACAACGGTGCTGCATCTTCGCTGCCGGCNCGAACGCCAGCATCGTAAGCGTACCAAACGAGNCCCCCNANGGCCATGAACACAAAAGTTAATATGACAATAGGNANGAGCCCAAATCGCCTAGGTTCAGGTGAAGTATCGAGAGCTTCTGCATCTATTTCCGCTAATGCACGTTCTAANGGATCANTCTCGCCAACCATTACCGCATTTCCTCAAGTGGCTTAATTCCTAGCAGTTCAAGGCCACTAGCAATAACCATTTGCAATGCGGAAACAAGTGCGACTCTTGCCCTAGTCAACTCAGGGTCATCCTCAATCATAAACCGCAACGACGGNCTCTCCTTACCCTGCGTCCATAAGCTATGAAAAGCAGATGCTAAGTCATTTAAATAGAATGCAATGCGGTGAGGCTCTTTTGCAGTCGCAGAAGCCTCTATTAAGCGCGGCCAACCAGCCATTAATTTGATAAGGTCTATTTCAGATTTTTCCTTTAAAAGTTCAAATTTTGAGGTCTTTAAAGATNGGTANCTTATATCAAGGCGGGGCATTTGCCTGGCGATCATGCGGCTCAGCGAATTACATCGTGCATGGGCATACTGCACGTACCAAACTGGATTATCTCTTGATTGTGCGGTTACCGCTGATAGATCGAAATCGAGTGGTGCATCGTTTTTGCGGGTGAGCATAATAAAACGAACAATATCTTTTCCGACCTCGTCGACGAGTGCGCGAAGCGTGATAAAATTCCCTGAACGCTTCGACATTTTAATGGGTTTACCATTATCTAATAACTTTACTAATTGGCAAATTTTAACATCTAAAGTGGCTTCATTATCTGTGACTGCTTTAACTGCGGACTGAACCCGCTTAATATATCCCCCGTGATCAGCCCCCCACACGTCTATTTGATTAGAAAACCCGCGCTGAAATTTATCTCGATGGTAAGCAATATCCCCTGCAAAATATGTCCACGTTCCATCGGACTTTTTTAACGCTCTATCCACATCGTCTCCTAGTTGCACCGCCTTGAATAACGTTTGAGGTCTTGGCTCCCAGTCGTCTACCTTTTTACCTTTGGGAGGATCTAAAACTCCCTCGTAAATTAGACCACGTGCACCCAAGTCGTTCAAACAATCGACTACCTTACCTGAGTCCACAAGAGCACGCTCAGAAGTAAAGACATCAGGTTTAACACCTAATTCGGCAAGATCAGCGCGTATTAATTTCATCATTTCGTCAATAGCAATCTTTCGGATGGGCGTAAGCCATTCCGATTCCGAAGAATTCTTAAACTTTTCCTTGTATTTTTTTGCTAAAATTTGTCCCACTGGCTTNAGGTAGGCGCCGGGGTACAGTCCTTCTTCGATCTGACCTATTTCATCGCCAAGNACTTCNCGGTATCGTAGAAAAGCAGATCGTGCTAANGCATCGACCTGCGCCCCAGCATCATTGATATAATATTCCCGTGTCACATCATAGCCCGCTTTGGTCAAAAGTGACGCTAAGACATCGCCAAAAACTGCGCCTCTTGCATGGCCAATATGTAGCGGCCCGGTTGGATTAGCTGATACATATTCGATATTTACTTTTTTTCCCTCACCGATAGTAGATTCCCCAAACCTATTTTTAAGATCTAATATGTCACTCAAACATTGATGCCAGAAAGGCAACCTCAAATGAATATTTATAAAACCTGGCCCTGCGATATCAGCTCTTTCAACCTCATCAAACTCTTCTAACAACCGCCCTAATTTTTCGGCTAATTCCCGGGGCGCTATAGCGGCAGGCCTTGCTAATACCATGGCCACGTTGGTTGCCACGTCACCATGCGCCGCATCGCGGGGTGGCTCTACTGCTATATTATCTAGTGCAAGGCCCTGCGGAATTGCTTCAGTCAAGGCCAATTTATCGATACAAGAAATAATACGTTTTCGAATATTTAAAAACAGGTTCATGAATTGGAGCCACTCTGGTGAAACATGGCACGGTGCAAATTAATAGCGTAACGATCCGTCATACCCGCGATATAGTCTGCAACAACACGTGCAGTGACTGCTGAGTGAGGTACATCTGCTCCTTGTGCCCATTCCTGAGGTAATCTTTCAGGCTCATCATGAAATAAACGAAAAAGGTCACACAATTGTTCCGCCCCAACGGCCGCTTCATTTAGTACCGCAGGGTGTAAGTACATATTTTTGAATAAGAATGATTTAATTTTTCCTTCATCACCTGCCAACGCCGGCGAAAAACTCGCGATTGCTGCTCCAAAATATCGAATATCGTCTGCTGAGGAAACCCCTGCTTCAATCAGATTAACGTTGGTTTGATCCGTCAGATCATCAATTGCTTTGCCGATCAAACGACGTATAGACTCATGAATTACACGCGGCATTTCCAGCCCTTTGTATTCATCAAGAACTTTGCGAAAGAGATTGTTAATGTGCGGCACGTCTTCGAGCATTTCAAGTGTTATGATACCAGCACGTAATCCATCGTCGAGATCATGATTGTCATAGGCTATATCATCGGCCAAAGCCGCGATTTGTGCTTCAAGGGCAGGATAAGAAGCAAGCTCTAAGTCGTGTTTTTTGTTATATGACACTATCGTTGGGGGTAATCCGCCGTCAGTACCGTTTGAGATAAGCGGCCCGTTGTGTTTAACCACGCCCTCAAGTGTCTCCCAACAAAGATTTAGCCCTTCAAAAGCAGGGTGGCGTCGCTCCAATAGGGTAAGGATTCGAAGAGTTTGATCATTATGATCAAATCCACCGAATTCTTTCATGCATTTATTAAGCGCTTCCTCCCCCACATGACCAAAAGGCGGATGCCCAAGGTCATGGGCTAAGGCTAGTGCTTCCGTAAGATCTTCATCTACCCGTAGAGAACGTGCGAGTGCACGTGCGATCTGAGCCACCTCTAAACTATGGGTTAGACGCGTGCGGTAATGATCGCCTTCTGGAGATATAAAAACTTGCGTTTTGTGCATCAATCTTCGAAAAGCGGTCGCATGAATGATGCGATCACGGTCTCGTTGAAATCCAGTTCGGCGTCGACTGGTGGGCTCAGCATATAACCGACCTCGACTGTCATCGAATCGGCTGGCATAAGGGGCAAGTGTTATGGACATTTTAGGAGTATTATTGTCACATTCGAAAAGGCAGAAGTGCAAATTATGTAAAAATAATTCTAGTGATTGACTTTTCACCCTCTGCTATCAACTATATAACATGTTTATGCAACCATTTTCAGGGGTTAGGTTACCTAGATGGCTGATATTTTCGAAAGTCATGATGACCATTCACAGCGCAACTTTAGTGTAAGCGAAGCCGCTATTAACCGAATTGCTCAAATCATGGAGACTGAATCGGATAAAGAAACAAAACTTCGTGTTTCTGTATCCGGTGGAGGGTGTTCCGGCTTTCAATATGGCTTTACTTTTGACAATAACATAACACCGGATGATCACTTGTTTGAGCGTGACGGCGTTACTGTGGTTGTCGATGACACTTCACTAGATTTACTAAACGGAGCGGAACTCGATTTCGTTACCGATCTAATCGGGGCATCATTTCAAATTAAAAACCCCAATGCCACATCCTCATGTGGGTGTGGTTCGTCATTCTCGATATAGGGCACACGGACGGCACGTGTTTCACTGCGGCATCCATCATACGACTGAATTGTAAATCTTCAAACTATCCGCCTAACGTTCACATATGCTTTTCAGGAAAATATTAGGAAACGGAGCTATTTTTGAAACTTGCTACATTTAACGTGAACTCAATAAAAGCTCGACTTCCGAGGGTGCTTGAATGGCTCTCTGACGCAAAACCGGATGTCGTTTTGCTCCAGGAAATAAAATGTGTAGACGAGGCCTTTCCATTATTGGAATTCGAAAGTCGTGGCTACAAAGCCGCGACCCACGGTCAAAAAGCCTACAACGGCGTGGCTATTTTATCTTTACACGAAATGGATGATATAACTCGCGGGCTTCCCGGTGACCCCAGTGATGAACAAGCCCGCTACATCGAGGCTACCATACAAGGTATACGAGTTTGTGGTCTTTATTTGCCTAACGGCAACCCTACTGATACCGAGAAATTTACTTACAAAATTGCTTGGATGGACAGGCTCATTGAACATATTTCAACCCGGCTGCTACCAACAGAAATGCCTTTTGTCCTTGGCGGAGACTTTAATGTCTGCCCTACTGACAAAGATTGCTATGATCCAGAACGCTTTGCAAACGACGCACTTTGCCGCCCAGAATCCCGCGCACGTTTTCGTACAATGATCAATTTAGGCCTTACCGAAGCCTGGCGAGCTCTTCACAAAGAAGTAGCTTATTCATATTGGGACTACATGGCTGGCCGATGGCAAAAGGACGAGGGTGTTAGGATTGACCATTGGCTTTTGTCCCCGCAGGCTGCTGATCGCCTTCAAAGCTGTGAAATTGACAGAGCCCCTCGCGGCAAAGAAAAAGCGTCGGATCACACACCTGTATTCCTTGAAATTTCTGATGGGAATAAAGGCTTCAATAGTTCCTAATTATTTATCTCTAATTATCAAAGTCATTTAGTGAAGAAGTGCAAAAATTATGGAAAAGTTCACCGCAAAATTCCCAATTGGGCAAGTAGTACGGCACCGCCGACATCCCTTCCGTGGTGTCATTTTTGATGTCGACCCGATTTTCTCGAATACCGAGGAGTGGTGGCAATCTATTCCTGAAGAATCACGGCCGAGGAAAGATCAGCCTTACTATCATTTGTTCGCTGAAAATTCTGAGATCACCTACATCGCCTATGTCTCCGAACAAAACCTACTGCTAGATGATACCGGTAAACCTGTTAGACACCCAGCGGTCGCTTCAGTTTTTAACGGAATGGAGGATGGTCGCTATGTATTGCGGACGGAGCACACCCATTAAATTCCGANCATAACCTTCACCTGAACCCCTCCAATAAAACCAGAAACCAAGATCTAACCNACAAAAGTAAAATTGAANCNANAAGACATGTTACCTGCTAACCGCTTCATTTATGAAATGCCACTTAAATTTGCACAATATTTTTGAATGAAATGGGGCTGAGTTCCAGTTTCTACGAAGCCATNCTTGTTAACATTATTCCTAGTTCAAAAGGTTAATTCAAAGCGATNCCTGTTTTTAAGCAAGTAGATTTTATCGATGATTCTAAATTCCTATTCANGGAGATNGATNGCATATTATCCGTAATTGATATCTTAGAATTAGACCAAACACAGGACTNTAATAAGCAGCATTAACTCTAAATNTCTGCGTACACATGCTTTTCTGCCTTTGCGCCCGGATGAGTCACGGCACCTTTGTAAGCTGGCCCAACCGTTTGAGCGTANCGCCAAAGCGCTCCCGACTGGAAATCCGTCTCTCGTGGTTTCCACTCTTCCCTACGATCGGAAATTTGCTCATCATTAAGATCAACCGACAAGATTCCCTCTACGGCATCTATNGTGATCATGTCNCCATCTCTCAGTAACCCGATAGGTCCGCCGACNGCAGCCTCAGGACCTACATGACCGACGCAAAAACCGCGGGTNGCTCCTGAAAAACGGCCGTCAGTTATAAGGGCGACCTTGTCACCCATCCCCTGTCCATAAAGTGATGCGGTAGTCGCAAGCATTTCCCTCATACCCGGTCCGCCCTTCGGGCCTTCATAGCGTATAANTAACACCTCACCCTCACGATAATTTCTTTTTTCAACGCAAGAAAAAGCGTCTTCCTCGCAATCAAAACATCGNGCTGGCCCAGTAAACGACTGATTTTCCAGGCCTGCNACCTTAACAATGGCGCCTTCTGGGGCAAGGTTNCCCTTCAGGCCGACGACNCCTCCCGTTTTGGTAATTGGATTACTAACCGGGTAAATAATCTTTTGGTCGTCGGGAACTTTTATATCCTCTAGATTTTCACCAATTGTCTTGCCCGTTACCGTCATACAGTCGCCATCAAAATATCCGCCATTCAGCAATGCTCGCATCAGAACCGGAACACCTCCTATTTCAAACAGATCTTTTGCCACATATTGTCCGCCNGGCTTCAGATCTGCTATGTANGGAGTGTCNTTAAATATATCTGCCACATCAAAAATATCGAAATCGATTCCGGCTTCATNAGCCATCGCTGGCAAATGGAGCGCTGCATTTGTTGATCCGCCAGAACTAGCAACTATACGAGCTGCATTCACCAAAGAGCTGCGGGTGACAATATCACGTGGCCGCAAATTATTTTTGAGCAACTCCATANCGGACCGGCCAGATGCCTCTGCATACTCGTCACGAGATTCGTAGGGTGCAGGCGCACCAGCAGAACCAGGCAACGCAAGACCAATCGCCTCCGAAACACATGCCATTGTATTAGCAGTGAATTGCCCACCACAAGAACCAGCTGAGGGACATGCAACGCACTCCAATTCGTGCAAATCCTCGTCGCTCATATTTCCAGCACTATGTGCCCCCACAGCTTCAAAAACATCCTGTACTGTGACGTCCTTACCCTTAAATTTACCAGGTAAGATTGACCCACCGTACATNAAAACCGACGGTACGTTGAGCCTCAGCATAACCATCATCATCCCTGGTAAGGANTTGTCACAACCNGCGAGCCCTACCAAAGCATCATAACAATGCCCCCGCATAGTAAGTTCGACAGAGTCCGCTATCAGATCTCGGCTTACAAGCGAACTTTTCATGCCGGAATGACCCATCGCAATTCCNTCGGTTACGGTAATTGTAGTGAACTCACGCGGTGATCCGTGGGCTTCTCTTACTCCCCTTTTTGTTGCTTGTGCCTGACGCGAAAGTGAAATATTGCAGGGAGCCGCCTCGTTCCAACAGGTCGCTACCCCCACGAATGGCTGTGCAATTTCCTCTTCACTCATCCCCATTGCGTAATAGTAGGAACGATGAGGGGCNCTTTCTGGGCCAACGGAAACGTATCGGCTTGGTAGTTTTGATTTATCGATGCTCATAATGGGTACACTCTTTTAACAGCTGCTGAACTTATGTAGATCTCACTGCCCTGACCTCAATGACTTGTCAACCAGACATTCAGTCAAGTTTATTCGATTGTTCGGTGTAAAAAGGAGATTGTCAGTAAAATAGATATTTTTTTGGCTCTATCATTGATGTGTGGTTAAACGCTCAAGTGCCGACGCTAATTTGTTTTTAACCCTATTTTCAGATACTAAGCGTGACCTCTGCTCTTCTATAACTTCGGCTGGAGCCTTTTTCAGAAATTGTTCGTTATCCAATTTCTTTTGTAGTTTGTCTATTTCAGCTACAGCTTTTTTCATCTCCTTGTCTAGACGATTTTTCTCGGCATCGAGATCAATAACCGCCGCGAGTGGAAGAAATATGGTAACATTATCATGGACCAACTGAACGGCATCCGAAGGAATAGACTTATCAATGGAAATATCTGAAATACGCGCAAGCCTACAAACTAACTTTTTATGCTCCACAAGCCAACCTCTATCTTTTTCTTCCAAACCGACAATAATTGCTGGAATTTTAGCCCCCGCAGGCACGTTCATTTCGGCCCTAACTGACCGGACACCAGTAATTAGGCGGATGACCCAATCAATTTCGTTGGCGGTAGTTTCATCTCTAAGACCCAACTCAAAGGAGGGCCAACGCTCCAGTATTAGTTGCTTATGTCTGCCGCCAATCAATCTCTGATACAACTCTTCAGTGATAAAGGGCATAAAGGGGTGCAGCAATATTAACACCTGTTCGAACAACCAAGCCGCAGTATTCTGGGTCTCCGTTTTAATTTTTTCATTCTTATGGGCAAGCAATGGTTTGGCAAATTCGAGATACCAGTCACAGTAAGTGCCCCAGACAAACTGATACAGAGTTTGTGCAGCATCATTAAAACGAAAGATATCGAGTTCCCTACTTGTTTTAGTACTGCAATTAACAAGTTCACCAATAATCCACCTGTTAACTGTCTGAGATACATGCCGAGGATCAAATTCAGTTCCAAACGGGCAATTATTCATCTCACAAAATCTAGCTGCATTCCAAATTTTAGTAGCAAAATTGCGCGCGCCCTCAACCCTGCCTGCCGACAGCTTAATATCTCTCCCTGGGGCAGCCAAGGAGGCTAAAGTAAACCTAAGCGCATCGCACCCATATTGGTCTATGAGCTCCAAAGGATCGATAACATTCCCTTTAGATTTTGACATTTTCTGTCCATTTTCATCTCGAACTAAGGCGTGCACATAAACTGTCCGGAACGGAACATCACCCATGAATTCAATACCCAGCATCATCATTCGTGCAACCCAGAAGAAAATTATATCGAAGCCAGTAACTAGGACATCGGTGGGATAATGACGGTCAAGATCAGAAGTTTTTTCCGGCCAGCCAAGCGTGGAGAAAGACCAGAGGCCAGATGAGAACCAGGTATCCAAAACATCCTCATCACGCCTAAGCTCTGTAATCTTACCATAATGTTTTTGTGCGGCTTGATGAGCCTCTTTTTCAGATAACGCCACAAATATTTCACCGTCAGGACCATACCATGCAGGAATTTGATGTCCCCACCATAACTGCCGTGAGATGCACCAAGGCTGAATATTCCTCATCCATTCAAAATAGGTCTTTGACCAATTTTCTGGGACAAATTTCGTATCACCGTCCTCGACAGCCTTGATCGCAGGCTTAGCAAGCTCTTTCGCATTAACAAACCATTGGTCCGTTAAATACGGCTCTATNGGCACTCCACCTCGATCACCATAAGGAACCATATGAATGTGATCTTCAACCTTCTCAAAGAGCCCTTCGGCCTTGATGTCCTTTATAATTTTTTCTCTAGCTTCAAATCTATCGAGACCACGGTAGCGTTCAGGTGCTTTATCACTAATCCGACCCCGCGCATCAAGCACATTAATCATGTCGAGCTCATGCCGACGACCAACCTCAAAATCATTGAAATCGTGCGCAGGAGTAATTTTTACAGCACCCGAGCCCTGTTCAGGGTCTGCGTATTCGTCTGCAATAATTTCTATGCGTCTTCCAACCAAGGGTAACCAGCAATATTTGCCAATTATACCTTTGTATCGCTTGTCGTCCGGATGGACTGCAACGGCTGTGTCCCCGAGCATCGTCTCAGGCCTAGTGGTCGCAACAGTAATGAACTTTTGATCCATGCCTTCAATCGGATACCGGAAATACCATAGGTGTCCGTTGGTTTCCGTCTGTACGACCTCAAGATCGGAGATCGCAGTTTCTAATTTTGGATCCCAATTAACCAACCGTTTATCGCGATAAATTAATCCTTTAGAGTACAGTTGGACGAAAACCTCTAATACTGCTTGGCTCAGCCCCTCATCCATCGTGAATCGCTCGCGATTCCAGTCACAGGAAGCACCTAATCGGCGTAATTGCTTTGTGATGGTGCCACCAGACTGCTCCTTCCACTTCCAAACGCGACTGAGAAAATTCTCTCGTCCGATTTCACGCCGACTTTCTCCATTCTCAGACAATTGCCGCTCAACAACCATTTGCGTCGCGATCCCAGCATGATCCATCCCCGGCTGCCAAAGAACATCGTTACCAACCAACCGAGCTTGACGAATTAAAATATCTTGAAGAGTGTTGTTAAGCGCATGTCCCATATGAAGGCTGCCCGTGACGTTAGGCGGCGGTATAACAATAGTATATGGATCGGCATCGGGTAATCGACCCGACGCGAAAGCACCACTTTCCTCCCACTCAGCATAGAGCCTTGGTTCAACCTCATTTGGTTGATAAAATTTTTCGAGATTACTCATGAATGCCTAATTAAGGGACAGCCCACAGATCATGATACCGCGCCTAAGAGATATTTATTTTGGTTCTGCTTGGTCCGCCATACGTTGAATTTCCTTTTGCACCAAACGTTCGACCATATCCGGGAGGTTGGCGTCAAGCCATTCCCGCAACATTGGTCGAAGGAGGTCTTCCGCTAGTTGTTCAACGGTAGTCCCAGGCCGGTGTTCGCGAATTGCCGCAGATAGACTGGTTAATGAATTAGTCATTTTTGCTCTTTGAGGATCCCCAACCAACGCATCAGCTTTTTTCTCGGGTGGTTTAGGTGGCGGGGGAGGAGGAGGAGGAGGTGGTGGTGGTGGTGGTGCGGCCTCAATTTCAGCAGCAATGTTTGCTTCTTCCGGCTTCTTCTCAAGACCGTCGTCCGGATTGGAAACGTCGTCTTTTACTTCATCTACCAGCTCAATTTCCTCTTCATCATCATCTTCACCAGGAACCTCATCCTCCAAGACAAGCTCGCTATCATCACCCCCAACCGTATCAGGGGGTACACCTTTCATATCCGATTTCTGGCCATCGTCATCCTCAGAAATTATCTTTCGGATAGATGCCAAAATTTCATCCATTGAAGGTCCTTGCTGTCCGCCACCTTCACTCATGGTTTAACACTTTCTCAATTAACCCCTTCGAACCCATACTAGTCACTTCAGTTATAAATTATTCTCAGGGTTTTTTTACCTCATTAGGTACGCTAGANGACCCAATATTATCGCCCAGCCCAAATATCTTCCACTGTGCCGCTTTATAGTGCACATTGGTATCATAATACCCACTAGGCAGCTTCAAAGCTGGGCCGGTTAGTCGTCCGGTTGCACTCATGACATCGAACCTCGCAACCACTTCATCGCGTTCTGCTCTGACCAAATCAACTTTAGCGTCTAGCAATTCTTGTTCTGCATCAAGAACATTCAGGACAGTGCGTGATCCCACCAACGCTTCCTGTTGGACACCCTCTAATGCGATCTGTGCAGCACGTACTTCAGCCTTCAATGANTCAATTCGAGCACGCGCCGTTGACAATGATTCCCAGCCGCTCGTGGCCTCTTCTACAGCTTGGCGCCTAGCCTCTTCAATTTGCATTCTAGACTGAGCATGTAATTGTTTAGCCTCACGTACTNTGCTAAAGACGGACCCCTGCTGGTAAATTGGAACAGTCAATTGAGCCCTCAATTCATAATCTGTGTTATCCCGGTTCAGCACCGATTGATTACGACCCTTCGTTGCCTGCCCTATCAAATCTAGGCTTGGAAGTAATTCCCCCGTTATTTCNTTGGCGTTATGAAGGGCTGCGGCCTCATCAAATTTCGCAGCCAAAATAACCGGGCTGTTTTCTATGGCAAGCCTGATCGCGTCCTTTGCATCACTAGGCAATTCAAGAGATGGATCAGGCTTATTCAAATCTGTTGCCTTTACGCCCACAATTTGCCTGAAAACACCGCGACTTGTTTTAAGATTACCTTCTGCTTGGATACGATCTGCTTGGGCACCTGACAAGCGCGCCTCAGCCTGAGCAACATCAGTCCGCGTGACTTCTCCCACATNAAATCTNTCTTGTGTCGCCTCTAATTGNCGAGCCAAAACTTTTTCATTATTCACTGTAAGCTTCAAAACAGCGCCGTCTCGAAAGACNTCCATGTATGCAGTTACTGTATTTAAAAGAACGGACTGCTCCGTCGAAACCAGCCTTGCTCGCTCAGCGCGAACCCTACTCTCTGCCTCTTCAGTAGCTGCCAATGTCTGTCCGCCTTGAAAAATATTCTGCGTAACGGTCACTTGCGCCTGATATCCGCTGCGTCTATTGATTTCATTATTGTCGTTATTTCGTGTGTTCCAAAACGNATTNCTCCGAACCGAGCCTTCAATTTCCGGACGCCAACCCGACAACGCTTGGCTGACTTGCTCGTCTGTNGCACGNACTAAAGCGCGCTGTGCAAGCAAGGTTGGGTTATTTTNATACGATAAAACCAATGCGTCTTCCAAAGTCATCGCATCGGCTGCCTGCAGAGTACCTACACCACTTGCTATAATCCAAAGTCCATGCAAAACCGTTCGAATTATAAATTTTTTAAAAGTTTTTACCACCAAGGGAAACTCTCTCCANGCTNTAAGGGCGGNTACGCACTATTCCAGCCTTCAAAAAAGCGTTTGCAAAAAATNGTTACACTTGCCTAGAATTCCTTTACGACTTACACCAAATCAACCAAACANTTNCGACNGGCTNNCANNTNTNTCACCAATAACGCAAACATACCACAAAATCTAGTGCTTTATTNTCNACTAGAACACAAAATTTTGTGGNAANTCGAAATTTGGAAGTATTGGCGCTTTCGCATCAAATAAAACGCGGCCGGATCGAGCAGCTCCACTCTTTAAAAATCGAGTTGCCCTGCCCACGCCATTTTCTTGAACAATGGCGGTTAGCCTGCCCCCATCCGCCATCTGATCCANAATGACGTCGGGCAGTATTTCTACNGCGCCGTCAATGAAAATAGCNTCGTATGGCGCCTCTTTGACCCAACCCTTTTCTAGGGGCCCCGTNANAGATATAACNTTATCGAGGCCAAGCTGATTNCAAACACTAGTGGTTTCTGAACTCAACATTTTATCATCACATAATGCAAACACAACANAAGCCAAGCGCGCCATAACCGCNGCTATGTAGCCGCTAGCCCTCCCGATGACAAGACATNCGTCTTTTTCTTTTAGTTCTAAACATTGCAACATTCTTGCTGAAGTCATGGGTGCAAGCATTGAGCGACCCTCGGCAATGTTTAGCTCTCCATCAGAGTAAGCAAAAGCCTGGAGNTCAACGGGCAAGAAAGCCTCCCTCGGAAGGTCTCCCATCGCAGACAACAATGCCGCATCAGTCACTTTGTTAGTGCGTAACTGACAGTCAACCATATTCTGTCTTGCTTCAACTATATCCATATTAAATCCATCCGATTTTTCCAACTAAACTACAAAAACAGAAATGCCGCCTCAAACTGATTATTCTCATCTGTCTGTATCAAATCGCACGTAAAATAAAGTTTTCTATGCAGCTTCCGCTTGACCTGCGGCATTCTCGGATTTATACCCCGCCNCTGCNCTGAANGCATGGTCCGGTGGCAGAGTGGTTATGCAGTGGATTGCAAATCCATGTACGGGGGTTCGATTCCCTCCCGGACCTCCACGTTTAAAACGCCCTCATAATAAATTCAAATCCTCCCAACTACTAACATGATTGATGGCTAAGACCTTGCAGAGCAACATTCCCAAATGCTTATTAAATTTCCAGTATCATAGCTATTCGTCTTGCTTGCAATCAACACCATTGCTATAAGCCAGCGGCAGAAAAATTAAATTCGTCGTCTACTTTGATCCGCGGTAGCTCAGTTGGTAGAGCAGGCGGCTGTTAACCGCCTTGTCGCAGGTTCGAGTCCTGCCCGCGGAGCCAATAAAAACAACTGCTTAGAGGACAATAAAACAAACCTCTAAGCCCTTTTTTATTGCTCGGTACCAAATAGGTACCACTTTTATTCATTCATAGACGTTCGCTCAAGCCATTCCGTGCGCGGAAAAAGTAGTTTGAGTCATAAATTGGGGTCCGTTATTCGCAATCAAAAGCTTCCCAAATTTCAATTGAAGCAATTTTTTAACCTTTGGCATTGACTAATAAAAGGTAAATTATTACGAAATAATGGCTTATCTACAATAACATCATACCTATATAATAATAATAACAGGGTATGACCGACACAAAATTGTCGTTTGCGTTATCTTGTAATTACACGAGGGTTAAATGCCGAGGAATCGAGTCATTGAAGATGTGAATCCGCCGCCGCGCCTGCTTATGGGGCCCGGGCCGGTTGACGTCGATCCGCGCGTATCGCGGATTATGTCGATGCCTATGCTTGGTCAATTT
>PBCW01000042.1 GCA_002718015.1 Rhodospirillaceae bacterium | reverse complement strand
CATATCAGAGGAAAGAGCTTCGTAAGCAGCGGTCATACTCACAAAGACAGTGTCCCCACCGTATTCCGGGACCTCTTTGCTATGGAGTATTGATGCAAATTCCGGTTGCTTACGAAATATTCCGTCTGAGTGAAAATGGTTCACATTAGGTGGACGATCCTTATCATTCACTATCACCGCAACCTCAGGTGCTTCTTCAAGTAATTCAAAAGCCGCCCTACGCGCTTTCCTGAGCCTACCGAATTGACCAGCCCAGGAAGAGAATTCTGCGGGAGTTATATCCTGATTATGAAAGAACAATACCTGGTGCCGCATCAAGGCAAGATGAATTTCCTGTAAGACATCAGGCAGTGGTATTTGCGTTAAATTAACGCAACTAACTTCGGCTCCAATGACAGGCGTAATGGGATCAACACAGATATGCTCATAAACCTCAGACTGTCTAAACATGCTTATATCTTTACAGCTTAAAGGGGCCTCCCGGCAACGCTTAGTAATTTTGCTCATCGTGGTGTACTTACATTATAATTACGTAGCATTCTAATGATCAGTGGTAACACACCATCATTTTACTAATTCAGATTACTTTCTTAAGTCTTATCAGATTTNAGCTTGGTAAGAACATACTTGAAANNTCNAGGNGTTGAGGAGTTAAATAGTGCAATCCTTATTTCCAAAACTGACACGTCAAAGATGCAGGTCGCTACGTTTCTACCCCGGGGAACGTTATTAAACTGCACCATGATATTTCTGAACCAACATATTTCATTGTATTGACAAGCCTAAGATATTTGCCGGAACTTAGATGGTATCTACACATTATGCTTAAAAGTCTGACCTAAAATCATATCTGCTGCTTTTTCNGCTATCATGATAGTTGGCGCATTTGTATTACCGCTACAAAGGCGAGGCATTATAGAGGCATCCACCACTCGAATTCCCTGCAACCCGTGGANCTTCAATTCTGGATCAACTACAGCCATAGNATCAATGCCCATTTTGCACGTCCCAACCGGATGATAAAGTGTTGCTCCAGTGTCGCGAGCATAATCTAGTAACCCTTTNTCGTCGATGATGGCTTNACCAGGTGAAAGCTCATGCGAAACAAAAGGCTTTAGCGTGTCGCTTTCCGCTATCGAGCGAGCAAATCGCATTCCGGATAAAAGGACTTGCTGATCGACGTCGGTAGAAAGAAAATTTGGCAAAATTACGGGTTTATCAGATATCCTCGGTGTAATGCTGTGAATCTGTCCCCGACTATCCGGCCTAAGCTGGCATGGGCCTATTGTAAGACCAGGGAAAGAATCGAAGGTACGTTTATGCGTGTTGCGAAAGCTGGCGTGGGCGATATGAAATTGGATATCAGCGTCCAGTAATTCTGGTCGACTCTTTATAAAACCGCCAACAATTCCAGCAGATTGGGCTAATGCGCCCTCTCGTTTGAAGACGTATTTAATCACNTCNCCAACTAGTTTTACTCCNCGGGTAAGTTGGTTTATNGAGATAGTACCTGGGGTCATTCGCCANGATAAACGTGCGATATAGTGATCCTGTAGGTTTTCGCCCACCCCTGGCAAATCCTTTACTACCCCAATTCCTAATGACCTAAGTCGTTCTCCTTGGCCGACACCTGATATCTCAAGTAGCTGGGGCGATTGGATTGCCCCCGCAGATATGATTACCTCTTTTCTTGCTGCCACAGTTTTGTCTCGGCCTTGGCTTCTGAAAGTTACACCCCAGGCACAGCCATCTTTGATTAAAATCCTCTTTGCTAAGGCTCGAGTCCAGACCGCGAGATTGGTTCTATTGCGAGCTGGGTCAAGATAAGCACGCTTTGCACTAAACCGCCGACCATCTTTTTGAGTAAGTTGATAATAAAAAAAACCCGCCTGACTGTCAGAATTATAGTCATGCTCTGGCACATAGCCCAAGCTAGTTCCAGCCTCGATAACTTTGTCTAAAATATCATACCTATTTCTCGTTTCTGCAACATTTAGTGGGCCACCCTCACCANGATAGCTATTGCCCCCACGCTCCCAATTTTCTGATTTTTTAAAATAGGGCANCACATCCTTATAAGACCAACCCGTACAACCCATTTGAGCCCAAACGTCATAATCGGCAGGCTGTCCCCGCACATAGAGCATGCCATTGATTGAGCTACTACCACCTATCACCTTACCACGTGGGATCGGTATCGGACGATTTCCGGTACTATCCTGTGGCTTGGTCTCAAACAACCAATTCACAGATGGATCGACCATAGTTTTGACGAAACCNGCAGGGATGTGTATCCAAGGATTGCGGTCTTNGCCACCAGCCTCCAACAAACAAACTGTGTACTTTCTATTTGCCGTCAGACGATTAGCCAATGTGCAGCCAGCGGAGCCACCCCCAACTATTACATAATCAAATTCCATCTTTGCCCTCTACCAAATTTATCCGTCATGAGCAATCCGAGAAGTTTACAGTTAGATTAATGATCCCAGCATTATCAATTTGTATCAAAAGAAACTGCCGAAAATTAATTGAGGTATTTTTCAAGTCCCAAAACGATGGGCTTTGATTTCCAGAGCCTTTGTCAAACGTTGAGTATACATGGATTGCAAGATGTCCTTGGTTCTACATCTTGGATGGAACTTAGAGAAGGCATAGATTATAGCTAATTGAATTACGGAGTGTGATNAAGAAAGAGGTAATCACATGCCTAATTATTTTCCTAATGAGATGGATATACACCATGGGCTGGCAAACCCGCATCAGAGCATACAGCAAGTTGCGGGGGAGTTTATGAACGCTGGGGTTTTTACAAAATCATAGAGTTCCGGCCCGCCTTTGCACTAGCATCCCAATGAAGAACAATTCACCTAAATATTGACTGAAGAGCTACATTATATACTGGGAGAAGAGGAACGTATTCTCAAAGCCGGCGATATAATCCACATTCCCCGCAACACGAAACATAGAGGTCTTGCCATTAACGGCGAAGCGATCCTATTCACCGTTAAGAGCCAGTCGGGCAATACCGGTCACCTAGATGAAGATTATAATCAACTAGGCGACACGGAGGAACGTGAGGCGACATTTCCCGGAACCTAAAAGGAATAAAGTTTCACATGCTATTTGAATTACAATAGCTGAATATCGTTGAAACACTCACTACTGTGGAACTATCTTTCCTTATTTCTAGATCTCTGGAAGGGAATTGAGTGAGCGTACGTTTTTCTGGTTCGCATTAAGGAGGCGTACACCCGCTTGAACCTCTTTTNATAGCTATTTCACTCCAGACGCAAATTAGGGTAGTATATCANGTTATAAAACTCTTTTTTTTGCTTAACCCAAGTGTTCANAAGGCTACGTTTTGCAAACCACCTTCGTAAGATGATNAATGGACATTCCCCATTTTATNTGCTTTTTAAACCNCCAGCTAAATGGTGCCCAGGGACAGAATTGAACTGCCGACACGCGGATTTTCAGTCCGCTGCTCTACCAACTGAGCTACCTGGGCAACAACTTCATTAAACCAAAAAAGGGCGTCCGGGGATATCTAATTATTTATATAAAGTCTAGTCATAAGCAATAATTATATGATTTTAAGATTTAATTGTAGGGTGGACTAATGAAAATTTTCTTTGCCTAGAGGAGCCAAACTTTCAGGAAAATCATCCAAGCCAGGCCTTTCTTCAGTTTCCACTCGATATAGACCCCTAAACCATCTGCTTAGATCCAAATTTGAACAATTCTTTGAACAAAATGGCCGGAATTCATGGGTTGCAATTTTCCCACATATTGGACATTTGGGNTTTCTTCCGTGCTTTGCCACTTNTATCGCCTCTCAAAAAAAATATTAGAAACCGATATTTCATTATCAACCCGTAATTCCAAGCTTTGGCCCATACGCCGCTCTGTCTCAGCCAATGCTCCGGAAAGCATTCCACGTAATTCAGAAATAATATCAGAATGGGCTACTACTGTTGGACGCCCGGGCCCTTGCAATCTTAACACACGCCGCAATAAATCTGCAGCTTCACAAGTAGCCGTCAAGTGTATGTCAAGTGCCTTCTTTGCCAAAAATTCTTCGTTAAAGTTAGCTCCTATACGTTGACGGGTCATCTCGATTAAGCCGCCGGGTGTCATACCCAGTATATCTGTTACACGATCGTCTCCTTTCATCGCACGCCGTAATATATCGACTAATTCTTTCCGGTGTTTCCGGTTAGACATACTGATAGGGTCAATAANAATTAAGCCAGCCAGATTCCGTAAACAAATTTGATGAGCAATTTCAGACATGGCTGCAAGATTAATCCGCCTNACGGTATCAGACTTGCCCCGCGCTCTTGCNCTATCCACATCAATAGCTATTAACGCCTCAGTTTCATCNATTGTAATACGCCCGCCGCCCTCGAGAGGCACTTCGCGGTCCAATGCAGCTAACCACTGGGATTCTGCATCTCCAGCCTCAAAAATATTAGTTTGGTCCCTGAGAAAAGCTATTCGGCCCTCGAGATCCGGCCAATGTTCTAATAACTTATTCAACTTGTAGAATAGATTACGATCACCTATCAAAACNTGCTCAATAACATTCGTATCCCGTATTATTCGTTTGCTAATCTCAGGTGCAGGCATAAGCCTTGCCGGTGGNGTTGCCGACTCTGCCATGTCCTGTATTTCTTCCCATTTCCTAGCAAGGAATTGAAGTTCGTCCCTAATTTCAACTAATGATGCATCAGCACCAGGCCCTCTAATGGTGATACGCCCCTTTTCAAATAGGTCCTCTATGCCAGTCAGCTTTGTGCCCACTTTAGATTTTGTTACTCCTCTCTCAATATGGATACCGTGGCGTTGCGGCTGCAATGCGATGTAACGTCCTCGCAACGTCGGCATTGTAGTAACAACTGCAGACTTACCTTTATACTCATCGCAAATGACTTGTACGATTAGGTCCTGCCCTTCCGTAAATCCTTTGATCCGTGGCAAATACGCGGTTTTTCCCTCTTCAAGATCTACAAATCCACCACCGCTTACCTTATCCACAGCGCTGAGCCGACCAAGATAAACCCCATCCGTTTTACTTGGCCTGCAATATAATGACCTAAAGAATCGAAGGAGCTTTCCATTCAGGTCTAAGAGTGCAACTCGCACCTCTGCTGGAGAGCCTTCAATTAAAATTTCAACGGGCGTATTCACCATAGATAACCGTTACCGCGCAGCAATTGAGATACATTGTAGAGAGGCAAGCCAACAACGTTACTATAAGACCCAGAAATATGTTTTACGAATGAAGCCGCGCGACCCTGAATCGCATAGCCTCCAGCTTTACCATCCCACTCGCTGCTGCTTAAATAGGACTTAATTTCACTCTCCGTCAGTCTTTTGAATGAGACTATAGTCTCGACCAGGCGCATTCTTCGTTCGCCATTTGGCAATAGAAGGCAGATGCTACCGAAAACTTTATGCCGCCGTCCGGAGAGAAGCGATAGACAATCAACAGCTGCATCCTCGGTTTCGGCCTTGGGAAGAATTCGGGTTCCACAGACCACCGCAGTATCTGCAGCCAGTAAGTATTTGCCAGATTGCTTCGCTGCATCTGCTTTCGCAGATGCCATACGCTTCACATATTCACGGGGATTTTCATTTTGAGTAACGGACTCATCGATGTTAGGCGACACTATTGAATCAGGTGTAATACCTATTTGTGCTAATAAGTGAAGCCTGCGTATAGAACTCGAGGCTAAAATTAACTGAAATGTGGAAACTTGCGTCATAAAATTAGAGTTAATTCTCGTTGCAGTATTAGGCTCGTATGTGTAGGACGCAAATGAGAGTAAAAAGCCTCCGAGCTGTATCAGCATCCACGTCAATTTTATCAGCGAGACGTTCAATTAACAGATCTGCCCCTTCATCGTGCAGACCTCTGCGCGCCATATCTATACTTTCAAGTTGTTGAACGGTCCGCTTTTGCAACGCATCGAAATAACTTTCACAAATCTTAAAATAATCCTTAACAACGCGGCGCAATGACATCAATGACACCAAGACTCGACGAAGAGGCTGATCATTCTCATCATTTATATCAATCACTAAACGATTTGTGTCCGACACGCTAAGACGTACCCTGTATGGACCTCGATCATCATCTTTGGGAGCAAAGTAATTACTCGCGAGCAAATCATATATTGCCACTTTCCGCTCGTGTTCTATTTCAGGCCTATACCGGATAAGTGAAACCTCATCGAGAGTAATGTCAGAGATACGGTATTTAGGCACGGGGCTTTCCCTCCGGACCCAATCTTAACAATACCGAACGCGCATGAGCATCTAGTCCCTCTGCATCTGCGAGAGTGCAAGCTGCAGGTCCAATTTCTTGAATACTATTTGAATCACACTTTACAAAAGTTGTGCGCTTCATAAAATCTATGGCCCCTAATCCGGATGAAAAACGAGCCGACCGTGCCGTAGGCAAAACGTGATTGGGGCCGGCAACATAGTCTCCAATCGCTTCGGGGGTGTGTCTTCCAAGGAATATAGCACCCGCATGCCTAATTTTTTCCGCCAATATTTCCGGCTCTTCAACAGCAAGCTCGAGATGTTCAGGAGCGATACGATCAACTAGCTCAGGTACCTCGTCCCAATTATTTGCAATAATGATAACACCATTTTCGTTCCAGCTTTTCCTGGCTATCTCTTCTCTATCTAGGAATGCCAATTGTTTGTCTATACACTCCATCACGGCTTGGGCCGTATCACTACTGTTGGTAATCAGCACAGATTGTGCATTTTCATCATGCTCGGCTTGACTTAATAAATCCGCAGCAATCCAATCCGGATTATTATCAGAATCAGCCACAATCAAAATNNCCGACGGCCCCGCAACCATATCAATNCCAACCNTGCCAAATACNTGTCGCTTTGCGGAAGCAACGAAAGCATTTCCTGGTCCAGTTATCTTATCGACAGGNTCAATTGTTNCTGTNCCAAAGGCCAGCGCACCAACGGCTTGAGCACCACCAACGCGGTATATTTCGGATATGCCCGCAATATCTGCTGCAGCCAGTACAAGAGGATTAATTTCTCCATCTGGCGTTGGAACCACCATAGCTACTCGCTCAACACCAGCAACTGTTGCTGGTATACCATTCATTAACACAGAACTTGGATAGGCAGCTGTGCCACCAGGAACATATAAGCCAGCTGCAGTTATGGGCGTCCATCGCATACCCAGCTTTACTCCAACACCATCCTGGAATTGATACCCCTTAGGGATTTGCCTCAAGTGGAACTCGCGTATCCTTTCAGCGGCTATAATCAAGGCTGATATTGCACTTTTGCTGCATTGACCCCTAGCATCACTGATTTCAGACTCTGTAAACCGCATTCCCGAAGCATTTAACTCTAAACGGTCAAATTTCTTTGTATAGTGAAGCAAGGCCGCATCACCTCTTTCATCTACATCGCAGAGGATCTCAGCGACCACGTTATCTACATTTTCTACTACCTCTCGTTGCGCATTGATAAAGTGAGAAAACTGCGAAGAAAAATCTGTTTCGGTGGTGTCTAATGTAATCGGCATGGGCACACTATGGTGATGGTCGGTCAATGCAAGCTATAAGTTCACTTGAAACCCTAATGTTTCGAAAACCAATAATTGCAAATTGTTGATGTTCATAGAACAAAATTCAACAAAAGCTAACACGTTTGTATTGCATAGCAGCATAAATTGGCCAGAAGTCAATTATTTTTCAGGAACCTAACTGTTCCCGGATTTTTAAAGGAATTTCGCCAAGTGAATTTACTACGATTGCACCCGCAGCAGAGAGCATTTTGCGCTTGGCTGACACGGTGTCTTCGACGTCATTTATCATTGCAGCAACATGGCCAAAACTTACACCTTTTGGGTAATTTTCTTGAAATTCGCCTGCTAACAGTGCAATCAGCGGTTTAGTGCAGGCCTTNGTCCTCAAATATGCGGCCACCTCGTGCTCTGCATTGGTGCCGGGCTCGCCAAACATAACGATTGCATCAGTATCAGGGTCAGCCACAAACCGCTGAATATAATCAACCATCGGGTTACCTGGTATCACATCGCCACCCATAGAAATACAAGTCGATACTCCAAGCCCACCGCGCTTAACTGCCAATGACAGCTCTGCTGACATACCTCCAGATCGTGAGACAACACCGATGCGGCCTGGCGCAAAAACCTCTGATGGATCATCGCCNCCGATCGCACCAAGTTTACTCTTTCCTGGGGAGATTATCCCATTAGTATTACAGCCAATAACCACTGCCCCATTTTCGCGAGCAGCTGCTGCAATCACAGCTGTATCATGACGCGGAACAAATTCNGCTAGTGCAACAATTAATTTCAGGCCGGCTTCCAGTGCTTCTATTACCGCCTCCTTTGTTGAAAGCGGTGGAGCGTATACGACGCTTGCATCCACTTGGTGTTGTTGGCAAGCCTCTTTTACACTTCCGTAGACTGGAAGATTGTGAACCTCTACCCCGCCCTTGCCGGGTGTTACTCCGCATACAATTTTAGTACCGTACCGCAAACAAAACTCGGCATCTCTTGTGCCCTGGGCACCAGTTAATCCCTGCGCTAATACTCTTGTATTTTCATCTATAAGTATGCTCATTTGGNATCCTTCATCGCGTTGCGAATATCAACAACTGNGCGCACCGCATCATCCAGTGATGCGTCAAATGGCAAATAAGTAAGACCGGGGAATTCATCAAGAATTTCCTTAGCCTCCTCTTCGCCAGGACCAACAAGACGAACAATAATGGGAAATTCCTGAGTGTTAACATTTCGTTCGCGAAGGATTTCAGCNAGNGGTTGGGCCTTCCGAGCACAATGGGTAAGTTGCTGNTGATTAAAACTAACTAGTAAGCATTTCACATTTGGATTATCAAAAATTGCACGGATTGTAACTTTGAATTTTTCNTCTATGCCAGCCCCCGGATTGGTATCTGTATGATTAGCTGGTCTGCCGCCGATGGCTAACATCATGTCATGCTGCAACAATCCAGCACCGCCGCCGCCGACAAGAAGCGCTATATCACCGTCGAGCTCAGTATACCGCACGGCACCGCCTTTTATTTTTCGATTAGCCTCAGANACACTGAGTTCTCGGGCATTAAANTTGCGCCATGACGCTATNAANCTGCCGTCAGCAATTTCTGCCCAATCTGNATGGCGAGGCAAGCCATTCTCATCNATTGCGAGCATCGCACCCACTATTGATACTGCNCCATCTGAACNCAGTNCTAAAGGGTTTATTTCCATCAAAACTGCATCTGCCTTGACAAANGCATCATATAAAGAAGTTGTTGCAGAAATTACTTCTGCTAATTCATCTCCGGTAACGCCTGCTTTCTGCCAAAGANAACTTGCCTGTTTTTTGGTTACCCCTTGAATAGGATCAATATCATCTCGGATGACTGATTCAGAATCACGTGCATGTGCCGCTTCGATATCNACCCCACCGCTTGAAGATAGCAAGATTTGGCCCGGGAAANTATCCAAACTAAAGCTTAGGTAGANTTCNCGGCAAATCTCGACNTTGTTCTCGATGAAAATTTTTTCAACAGCAAAGCCATGCACCTCAGNACCCAATAAACGATCGGCCACTGCTTTAACTTCCTCGGGTGTATCCGTTAATACTACTGCACCCGCTTTACCGCGCCTNCCCGTTGGAATTAGNGCCTTCACTACTGCACCACTGCTCAAAGTTGCGGCATATNGANCAGCTTCACTCGACTTATCGAATGCNGCNCCTTTTGGAACAGGTAAACCCAAATCACTTAAAAATGCTTTCGTAAGATCCTCAGTAAGCGTAAACACGCNTCACCCCTCCTCAAACTTATTGATTCTGACTAAACTCACCGCTAACTAGACATCACTCCTAATAGATATTGGTAATAATAACAACGTAGTGCCATTTAAAAAGATCGGAAAAAAGAAAATGAGTTGGAAATCAGAAGTTGATGAGTTGAATAAACGAGCTGGATTGGCAGAACAGCTTGGTGGCAAAAAGGGTCGAGATTATCAGCATTCAATCGGGAAGAAAACGGCNCGGGAGCGCATCAACATGCTTCTTGATGCCAACAGTTTCTGCGAAATGGGCAAAATTGCTGGCAAAGGTGAATATGACGAANAAGGTAATTTTCTTTCATCAACACCATCTAACGCAATCATTGGCAAGGGTCGTATCAACNAAAAGAAAGTGGCTGTTTCAATTGACGATTTCACAATTCGAGGAGGCTCATCAGAGGCAACAATCGCGGATAAATGGCTTTATATTGAGCGATATGCACTCGAAATGAAGATGCCTCTGCTGCGACTTGTAGATAGTGCAGGCGGTAGTGTTAAACTTCTTGAAAAAATGGGTTTTACAAAAGTTCCGGGTTATCCTAGCTGGCCACAATTTCAGCTGATGGGGGAAGTACCTGTTGTGGGTATCGCTTTAGGTGCCTGTGCGGGCCTCGGGGCTATAAAAGTTGGCTACGCTCACTTTTCAGTAATGGTTAAGGGAACCAGCCAGGTTTTTGCTGCGGGACCACCTGTGGTGAAAGCTGCNATGGCAGAGGACCTTGACAAGGAAGAACTTGGAGGTTGGCGAATACAAACACGTGACAGTGGGGCCGTAGANAATGCCGCAAAAGATGAACAAGACGCCTTCGATCAAGCCCGACAATTTTTATCCTACATGCCACAGAACGTTCATCATTTACCACCCCGCNTAGAGACTTCGGACACCTCGGACNGACGTGAGGANATGCTATTGGAGGTGATACCTCGGAACCGNCGCCNAAGTTATAAAGTNCGCCAAATNCTTGAGGCNGTGCTCGACAAAGACTCAATTTTTGAAATAGCGCCAAAGATCGGGCCTTCACTCGTGACTAGCCTTGCGAGGCTCAATGGGTATGTTGTTGGAGTTATGGCGAATGACCCCAATTATGCAGGAGGAGCAATGACACGTGCATCAGCAATGAAGACTGAAAAGTTTATTGACCTGTGTGACAACTTTCATGTCCCTATCGTCAATTTTGTCGATGTGCCTGGTGTGATGCCNGGNCTNGCTGCAGAGAAAGCTGGCACTATAAGANCAGTCCTTAAATGTCTGGCCGCAATTGAACAAAGCCAAACTCCATGGTGCTCAATCATCATGAAACGCGCCTTTGGATTAGCAGGTGGCATGCACGGTCGGAAAAGAGGCATTAACCTTCGCTATGCTTGGCCATCAGGATACTGGGGCTCTATTCCTCTCGAGGGGGGTATTTGGGCGGCATACCGAAAAGACATCGANGGCTCTGAGGACCCCNAGGCNCGACTNACTGAGTTGGAACAATATTANTCCAAATTCACATCNCCNTTTCGNACTGCGGAAAANTTCTCAATTCCAGATATCATTGATCCGCGAGAAACTCGTCCCCTGCTCTGTGATTGGATCGACGAAGCGTACGAAGTAACAAAATCGCATCTCGGTCCGGTTGCAAAGACAATGCGACCATAAGGATGGCCGTCGAGATAAATAAGCTTGGGAAAGTGATGTTAGCCGAGATCAACGGCGTCGATATTACTCGGCCTATTGACCNTAAGACATGGGATCTTCTTAATCACGCCTTCCTTGACCATAAGGTTCTCGTATTTAGAGACCAACCTCTGACTCCAAGTTTATTTACACAGTTTGCTTCACAGTTTGGCGCCCTTCAACCTCATAACANTAAGAAGTATAGGCACCCAGACTTTGAAGAACTGATAGTAATGACCAACCTAGATGNGAATGGTGAGATTGATCCGGCTGAAGAAGCACGGGGNAATGCGTGGCATACTGATATGTGCTACTTTNAGTCTCCTGCTAAAGCGACNCTCCTGCATACTCAGCAAATTCCTGATGTTGGTGGCGATACGGAATTTGCTAATATGACACTTGCGTTTGCAAAAATGCCTGGTCACCTCAAGTCGCGGATAGAAGGGCAGTTGGCCACTTTTCGCTACGGCGGTATTACTGAACGCGGCCAAGAACNNCTTTCANCGCGCGATAAAAATAGGCAACCTGTGCAACATCCTGCAATANGAACGCACCCAGAGACCGGCAAAAAATCTGTGTTTATAAATCCTGCNCACACGGTCTCGATAATGGGTTTGGATCACGAAAAAGCGTGGGCTTTATTGAATGAAGTGTTTGCGTGGTGTGTTCAGTCTCAATTCCAAGAAACACACCAATGGCGTATGAATGATACTATTGTCTGGGATAACCGTTGTTGTTGGCACCGTGCAACGGGGGACAACCCTCTGCGACAGCCGCGAATTTTCCTGCGTACGACCGTAAGAGGCACCCCCACACGTTAACAAAACCAATGGCATACTCACACAATGGTGCCACACAATATTGATTATGCACTCCACGAACAGTTTTACATCAAACCAACTAATTTATGTGTCTGCACGCTCACACGCCATTCTTTGTGTTCTTCGCAATATTTGGCTGCCCGAGATGTATTTATATCACGATTAGGTCCGTCTTTCGGTTGTAGTAGGAAATGTTCAAAAGCGAGGTGACTATAGATGGCCGGGTCGATTCCCTGTTGTGGATACACAAGTTTCAACTCATTGCCGCTTTTCTGAACCAATGCTGAATTAGCTTTCGGGCTGACACAGACCCAGTCTAAGCCTTCGGGGGCCGAAATTGTGCCGTTAGTTTCAACCCCTATCTGAAACTGTTCTTGTTTTAAAGCCTCGATTAAAGGTGTATCCAATTGCAGTAAAGGTTCTCCACCGGTGCATACTACATAGGGCACTCCTCCCTCTGATGAGCTTGCCCAAGTTTCCGCGATTGCTCGTGCCAGTGCCAGAGCATTATTAAACTTTCCACCACCCGGCCCATCTACTCCAACAAATTCTGTGTCACAAAATTGGCAAATAGCGGTAGGCCTCTCCCTTTCTCGCCCACTCCAGAGGTTGCAGCCAGAAAACCGACAGAACACAGCTGGACGGCCTGTCTGAATACCTTCTCCTTGCAAGGTATAATAAAGTTCCTTCACGCTATAAACCATCGTTCAAACCTTATTCCGGCCGCTATCTTGCCGCCAATATTACTTCAGTCTTTAATGCCTTTACATGGGTCGCCAAGCAATACATATCAACGGAGGAATAGAAGTGACATTAACCGGAAATCTTGTCGATATTCTAGTCTCAACAAAATATGAAGATATTCCTGATGATGTGCGGGAGATAGCTCGCCAAGTATGCCTCGACGGGATTGGCGTCATGATAGCAGGCGCCGGTGAACCGCTTGGGCTTGGGCGTATCGTGTTCGAATATACGAAAGAGCTAGGTGGTAGCCCCACCTCAAGCCTTATTTGTGGTAATTTTAAATCGAATGCGTTGAATGCAGCTTATGCGAATGGATGTCTTGCTCATGCGCTTGACTTCGACAACACTTGGTGGCCGCTAAATCATCCAACTTCTCCAACTCTGCCGGCAATATTAGCAATTGCAGAGCGCGATAAATCCCCAGGAACGGAGATAATACGAGCGGTTACTCTGGCCTTTGAGGTACAAGGACGAATGCGAGTAGCATCTGCAGCNATTGATGCTGGTNCAGGTTTTCATAAACCTGGTGTATCTGGCTTGATGGGTGCAGTTACGGCATCCGGAATATTACTTCGGCTGGATAAACCAGAATTTTTNNGTGCAATAGGTATAGGAGGCTCNCGAGCTGGATCGATTTCAACCAATACGGGAACAATGACTAAATCTAGCCATTCGGGCCATGCGGCTAGAATGGGTGTGGANTGTGCNACACTNGCGAGATTGGGATGGACTGCCAACCGGGANATGCTGGGAACAGGNGGNTTTTTTGAGCTTTTTTACGGANCAGAAAACGTTGATCTTGACCTTTTCCTNANGGATTTTGGNNAACCCTTTAGAATGGNAAATCCCGGCGTAGGTTTCAAAAAACATCCTGCAAATTATTTCACNCATNGACCNATTGACGCCGCGATAAAGCTAGCGACCGCATATGATCTNCATGCCGAAGACATTGATANCGTTATAGTNGATTTTCCNACTTTCCACTANGTTGATAGGCCAGAGCCCGAAAGTGGNCTTGACGGTAAATTTTCGGTTCAATATGCGACTACCGTCGCTTTGCTTGACCGAAGAGTCAAAGTTGCAACTTTTTCAGATGAAAGGCGCTTTGCAGANGACGTGAAAGCTTTGTTGCCNAGNGTCCACTTAAATATGCGCGATGACATCCCTAGGAGCTTTCAAGATTGCTACGCNATNGTACGAGTAAAAACTAAAAGGGGCAAAGAACTAGTGGAGCGCTGCGATAAGCCGCGCGGTATGTGGGGTCTTCCACTTACTCGTGATGAACNTTTAACAAAGTTCCGCGATTGTTGTGANTTTGCACTTCCTGATANACACATTGAAAAAGTAATTGAGCTCATTGAGACANTAGAAAGTCTGGATAATATTACCGAAGTTATGNATATAATACGAATGGGNAAGGCGCATGCNCCGGANTGATAATGTTAACCANATAATTANGCAAAGNGCCGNATATTTCTCTCTAAAANNNTTTTCCCATCATGATNATTGCANTCATTNNGGCNGTATTAGNAGCACCTGANTGGGCNTANTGGTTCNNNATNNNTTATTANAATNAANAAGGAANGGTNAATTTAAATGNACCANGAAAAAGCAATGAGCTTACTGCGGCACTTTGGCAAAGCTTTTAATAAAGGCGATATNGAAGGTATTTTGGAATNTGTAACTGAGGATTTCCAATGGCGACTTGCNGAGGGNCCGGACGCACCTGATGGNAAGGTTGTCNGCGGGAAAGATGCNGTTCGCGCAGCTCTACAAGAGCGTGNTCTCNNGACNAAAGAAATNANGTTTTCCGAAACATCCATNCATTTTACCGANGAAAAAGTNTTTGGCTGTTTNCGTGCCACTGGAGAACTGAATGATGGNACCGTAGTTGATCAANGAGGCATAGATATTTACACATTCCGAGATGGTAAAATTGCAGTGAAGGATAGTTACTGGAAACNCATCGACANAAANCNTTAAATCATTGTGNNATCTGCCCCACAGCAGATCCTTATCAAGTGAAATGGNATTTTATNGNATTTACAGCTCAGCCTNTNAATTAGAATNTCAAAACTTTNAATTTTGAACCTTTGATCNNATTCGATAAGNGTTCAATTNTCGGNNTGCCGAGGTTGAAATGTTGTTGGGTGGGGTTCGGCNAGGTCTTGGACAGCAACGTTGAGACGCTCAACCTCCAGACGGATCGCTCCTCCTCGAGAAAAATGGATTGCNANAAAGCCATCTGAATAATTTATAGATAATAATTCCAGAAATTGGTTTCTATCACGACGATCAATTTCTCTNGAAACTGCGCGCGTTACACNATCAAAACGGAGCCCAGACAAAACACGNAGCCCGCTCCCCTNATTATCNTATTCCCAGCAATACCTGCTTGCAACTAAGACAAAGGATTTNTCATCCNTAAGAAATGCNATATCTCCGATCGGCACTATCGCGTCCTGCAATAGTGCCGAGATNAACGAAAGGTCTTCAAGCGAACATGCTCTCANTTTTATAGGCGAATGTTCCGCCTCTTNAGTCATTGGCTAATCCTCAATGCGCTCNATCTGNGCACCACACGACGCTANTTTTNTTTCCAGACATTCATAACCNCGGTCGAGATGATAGACTCTANTNACTAGCGTCTCACCNTCAGCAGCAAGACCCGCTATTACTAAGCTAACNGAAGCGCGAAGATCAGTAGCCATCACNGGCGCTCCTTTAAGNGCCTTAACACCTCGAACCATTGCCGACCCTCCNTGCAAATTTATGTTTGCACCCATACGCATCAGTTCAGGTACATGCATGAATCGATTTTCAAAGATTTGCTCCGTTATCATCGACGCTCCATCCGAGAGGCTCAGCAGAGCCATAAATTGGGCCTGAAGGTCTGTTGGAAAACCGGGAAAGGGCTCAGTCATAACGTCAACNCCAACTAANCCNCCGCGTTGACAGGCTATTCGTAGCCCTCCGTTCTTTCCGGGAATCTCTGTGATNACAGCACCAGACTCCGTTAGTTTATCAGTTACCGCAACAAGATATTCCGGNTGAGCACCTTTCAGCAGTACGTCNCCGCCGGTAGCTGCAGCNGCCATTGCATATGTCCCNGTCTCAATTCTGTCTGGCATGACNGTGTGGCNCACACCGCCNAGTAATTTTCTACCCTGAATTACTAGCGTATCACTCCCTATNCCCTCGATACTTGCGCCCATNGAAGTTAAACAATTCGCGAGATCGATTATTTCAGGTTCGCGAGCAGCATTGATCAACCTCGTTTCTCCNTCAGCGAGGGTGGCNGCCATCATAATNTTTTCGGTAGCTCCCACTGAAACGAAAGGAAACGTGATNTCGGTGCCCTTCAATCCGCAGGGAGCTGAAGCCAANACATAGCCCCCATCGAGAACTATATCTGCACCCAAAAGNTCTAGAGCCTTTAAATGCAAATCAATAGGCCTGGTNCCAATCGCNCAACCGCCAGGCAATGANACTTTGGCTTTACCNANTCGGCTNAGAATAGGCCCGAGNACAAGCACGCTAGCTCTCATCTTCCTCACCAAATCATAAGGTGCTGTCGTGTTANTTATTTCGCNCGCANTNAAGGNAATTTCTGCCCTATCTAGATGTCTATCAACAAACACACCATGCTGTTCAAGCAAGTCAGCAAGCGTTCTTATATCCTCCAAATTCGGCACATTAGATAATGTTACCGACTCCCCGGTGAGTAAACTTGCGGCCATCAAAGGCAGAGCAGCATTCTTGGCTCCACTAATTGGGATTGTTCCCTCAATTCTGTGTCCGCCTTTGATTCTTACGCGATCCATAGCACTCTTCAATTTCACCGCTGGGAAAGCGGATACTATTCAGTCGAAGCTGAATTACTCAGTACCCATGTAGAACTAATTTTTTACAACCTAGGCAGAGTTACCCCTCGTTGCCCCATATATTTTCCTTTCCGGTCGGCATATGAGATATCCGGCTCACCATCACCTTTAATAAACAAAAATTGGCACGCTCCCTCTTCGGCATATATTTTTGCTGGCAGTGGCGTGGTATTTGAAAATTCGAG
>PBCW01000041.1 GCA_002718015.1 Rhodospirillaceae bacterium | reverse complement strand
TGGTTTTTGCTCATAGAACTCCTCAATTTCTTAATTATTTCAAAACAGTATTCTCGAACGAATAGTATGTTCAGGAATTAAAGATAGAAACAACTTTATAACATCCCCAAAGAGAAATACTTTTTCTATCGATAATCCAACCGTTACACTTCAGGCTCAAATCACATGGATAAAAAGGTGAAAGTATATGAAGATTTAGGTAAAAAATAGTTCCTCGTGCAAGTGTGATTTTTAGGTAAACGGTCACAAGCTGAACGTTTAGATAATTTATTCGGCCTCCTATCTGTTTTGAAAACAGACATGTTTAGAATAAATATAGAGTGTACCAGCGTTTTTCCGAGGAATTTGAGAAATATAGGGTGACAAACATGGCTTATCTTAACTCCCCCTGTAAGGGCATTTGTCATACTCGTAAGTTTGATGGAGTGTTAATGTGTTGCGGATGTCTGCGTTATCCGAAAGAAGTTGAAGAATGGTTCCACATGACAGATGAGCAACGGAATGAGGTTCTCAAAGCTCTTCCACATCGCAACTCAAAACAGTGGCGATTAATGAATCCAGATAGAGAACTTCCAGCAGATGATAATGTAAAAGTGTGAAAAAAGAGAACTGCTTTTGAATACTTTTTAATATGAGTTTAAAATTGTATGCAGGATTATCTGGGGTCATTGATATTAAAATGGCCGCAAACGAATTGTGATTAAAAAAAAACCAGAAGTAATTGACAGAAGTAATTGCCAGAAGTCATTGAAAGGGCGCGCGTAATCATGGCACAATTGCAAATTATAACAGAGTTTTGGGTAGGGATTAATTATTATGACTGATGTAGTGATCGCTGGGGCTGCCAGAACGCCTGTGGGTGCTTTTTTAGGAAGTTTGAGTAGAACACCCGCCGCACATTTGGGCGCAGTAGCAGTTATAGAGGCGTTAAGTAGAGCGAAAGTTGCACCTGATGAAGTGGATGAACTTATCATGGGGCAAATTTTAACTGCTGGGCAAGGGCAAAATCCCGCTCGGCAAGCAGCAGTTAAGGCAGAAATCCCTTTTGAAAAAACGGCGCTGCAGATCAATCAGCTTTGTGGTTCTGGGTTAAGAAGTGTTGCAATGGGCATGCAGTCAATAACTTTGGGTGATGCAAAAATTATTGTTGCTGGTGGACAGGAAAATATGAGTCTTGCACCTCATTGCGCGCAAATGCGCAATGGACAGAAAATGGGAAGCATTGAATTTGTTGATACAATGCTCAAAGATGGCCTCTGGGATCATTTTAATGGTTATCACATGGGGATAACTGCAGAAAACGTTGCTGAGAAATGGCAAATATCCCGTGAACAGCAAGATGAATTTTCTTATAGAAGTCAGCACAAAACAAAGCTAGCAGTCGACGCCGATCGTTTCAAAGATGAGATTGTGCCAGTGGAGGTCGCGACACGTGATGGGAGCGTTTTTGTTGATAGTGACGAACACCCGAAACCGGATACAACGCTAGAGGATTTGAATGGGCTCCGTCCAGCCTTTGCCAAAGACGGCACTGTCACCGCTGGCAGTGCCTCCGGAATAAATGACGGTGCAGCAGCAACTGTGCTAATGAAATCTAGTGAAGCTGAAACGCGCGGTATAGTCCCATTAGCACGTATTGCATCATGGGCTACCGCAGGGGTAGACCCTGCGGTAATGGGGTCAGGTCCTATCCCAGCTAGTCAAAAGGCACTAAAAAAAGCAGGGTGGAGTGTTAACGATTTAGATTTAATCGAGGCAAACGAGGCCTTTGCAGCGCAAGCATGTGCCGTGAATAAAGAGATGGCATGGGATCCAGAGAAGGTGAATGTCAACGGTGGCGCGATCGCACTAGGTCATCCTGTTGGTGCTTCGGGAACGAGAGTGTTAACCACGCTAATGTTCGAAATGATACGGAGGGAAGCTAAGAAGGGTCTTGCCACTCTGTGTATCGGAGGTGGGATGGGTATAGCCATGTGTATTGAGCGCGGTTGAACTAGTTGCAAACCCGCCGTGGAGGCTATGGCTGTATGCGGTCTCAAATCAATTTCACGATTAGCATCGAGATTTTTATAGTTAGTGTTTAATTTCATTAGCTGAAAGGGTGGAAAATTGGTCAGAACTGTTCTTGTCACCGGAGGCACACGAGGCATAGGTGCCTCTATTGCAATAGCATTTAAGGATGCTGGCTATTCTGTAGCTGCAAATTACGCAAGAAATGATGAAGAAGCTCGAAAGTTTGAGAAAGAAAATGGGATACCGGTGTTCAAATTTGATGCCGGTAATTATCAAGGTTCGTGCGATGCTGTTGAAGAAGTAAAGATTAAGGTGGGCCCAGTTGATGTCTTGGTCAATAACGCTGGAATCACGCGTGATGCCCCTCTTCATAAAATGGAAATGGTTCAGTGGAGCGAGGTCTTGCGGACAAACCTTGATAGTTGCTTTAACCTCAGCAGCGCGGTCATTAACGACATGCGTGAACGTCACTTTGGTCGGATAATTAATGTTTCGTCGATTAATGGACAGAAGGGACAATTTGGGCAAACCAATTATGCGGCGGCTAAGGCAGGCATGATAGGGTTTACCAAGGCGCTTGCTTTAGAAAATGCATCAAAGGGTGTTACGGTAAATGCAGTAGCCCCCGGATATATAGGCACTAACATGGTGCGGGCGATTCCTGAAGAGATAATCAATGAGCACATCTTACCCCAGATCCCCGCTGGCCGTCTGGGCGAACCAATTGAAGTCGCTCGCTGTGTAATTTTCTTGGCCTCAGATGAGGCTGCTTTCATTAATGGTTCTACTCTAACCGTTAATGGCGGCCAGTATTTAATTTGACACCGCGTTGATTAACGAAACTCGCCCGCGCACTGGATAGCGTGGGTCGCAATAGCCGTGTGTGGTAGCTTGTCCAGGCGGGCATAATTGGTTGACCAATTCCTCATCGTCCTCTGTCCACGTGCCATTCATTGCATCTACGTAGCCCTGCCAATGGGCCATGGTTCTTGGGCCGCCGAGTACCCCAGAAATGATTTTATTGTTCAGTAACCACTGTATAGCAAATGTCACTGGTTGCATTTCACGTTTTTTACAATGCTGTTTAATTTTTTGGGCAGCATGAAGACTTTCTGCGCGCCACTCAGTCTGCATTAGACGACGGTCTTGTATCCCTGCTCGTGTTTCGGGTCCTGGATCTTTACCGGGCTCATAAATCCCCGCCAAGACGCCTCTAGCTAACGGAGAATAAGGTACTACGCCAATGCCGTAGTGCGCACAAGCTGGCAGAATATCGGTTTCTGGCATCCTATTAAAAGCATTATAATACGGCTGTGCAACAATTGGCTTAGGCACACCGAGTTGTGCGGCCGTGTGAACGAGCTCGCCTACCTGCCATCCACGATGATTTGAAAAACCCCAGTAGCGAACTTTTCCGGCAGCGATAATGTCCCCAACTGTTCGAACAGTTTCTTCAATTGGCGTTTCCCAATCGACGTGATGGAGATACCATATATCTAAGAAACTAGTCTGTAATCGTGTGAGGCTGGCGTCAATTGCCTCTAATAACCATTTTCGGGAAAGTGCCTTTTTCCGAGGTGCTGTTCCTGCTGCTGATCCAACTTTGCTTGCAACTATCCATTCGTTGCGATCATGGTTGGTCAATTTCCCGACTATTTCTTCAGAAGCGCCGGCTGCATAGCCGTCTGCTGTATCGATGAAATTAACGCCAGAATCGCGGGCTGACCCAACAATATTCTGCGCATCTCCATCCTGCGTTGTATCGCCGAATGTCATTGTCCCCAGACATAGCCGGGATACTTTCAGGCCGCTATTGCCGAGTAATACGTATTCCATAGCTATCTTTCGTGCATGTGATCTTCGTTCATTAATTTACCGCAGCGCTTGCCCTCGTCAACTGGAAGTGCGATTTTAAGTAGGATAAGGAGTACTGGTCATGACGCGGGAGTATCCCAAACGTCCCTTCGTTGGTGTCGGCGCTGTGGTCTGGCGCAACGGCAAAGTTCTATTGGCCGAGCGAGCAAAATCACCCCGACGTGGGCATTGGAGCATTCCAGGAGGTGCCCAGGAATTGGGTGAAACCTTGCGTGAAGCAGTTTATCGGGAGGTATGCGAGGAAACAGGCATAGAAATCCGCATTTTAGGTTTAGTCGATGTTGTAGACACCATCAGGCATGATGAAAAGGGCAGGATAAAATATCATTATTCACTAATCGACTTTGCAGCCATTTGGACATCGGGTGATTTACGGGCTGGCGATGATGCCTCTGATTGTCGCTGGTTTGGTCTTACCGAAGCAATGAAGGTCATTCAATGGGAGAGGACACGCAATATTATTTTGGCCAGCCGGGCTTTTCTAACAGTTTGATCTATTCTTTATAATCGGTTTCTTGCATTGAGGGGCGTTGACGGAACTCTTCAAACCACACCGCTAAGTTTTCACGATAACCACGCCAGTCGCCCACAACACGGGACTGATCTAGAAATCCTAAAAAACAGCCTATGGCGATAGGGCCGATCGTAAGTTTATCAGATAAAGAGGTTGCCTCGCTTTCAAGCGCGTTAAGTGTACATACCACCGCCTGACGCCAGCGTCCGAGCCAGTATGGCGAGCGGCTACCGCTAGGCCGACCTGCTTCATAAGCGAGTTTAACGGCATCATCCATGCCACCATCTCCAAGCGCTTGCTGCCGCAGTGCGGCCCAGCGGCTCATTCCTTCTTTGGGGAATAAGACGGGTTCGGATGTTAAAGAATCCAGGTATTCGCAAATAACCGGAGAGTCGAATAAAGAATTACCGTTATTATCAATTAGTGTCGGGACTTTCAGCAGCGGATTGATTGGTCCCAATTCAGTGGGACGGTTGTGCCTTTCACTTTTAAAAAGCTCTAATTCCTTGGCAAGAGTTTTTTCAAAAGCAACAATGCGCACTTTGCGCGCAAAGGGGGATAATGGGGAAAAGAATAGCTTCATTTATTAGACACTCCAAGCCGTTTGGCGTTAGCTTGCTTAGTGGTTGCTTGAAATGATTCGCGTTCACTGATCTCACAGTACCAAGCCCCAAGCTTCGGGTTTTTATAGTGCCAATCAGTATCTGGCTGCCGCTCATTGACGTAAGAAAGGCCGCACGCCAAAGCAATTCCCCCGATTGTCATTGGTCCCTCGACGAGATCAAAGTTTTTTTCTGTCCAAGTTATAATTCGATCAATAGCATTTGCATGTTTCATAACCATTTCTTCCGACCGAAATTTTTCTGGGCGAGCTAATTCTTTGTAATGGGATTGAGGTGCCTCGGTCAGCCCATCGCCCAATGCTTGAAGTTTTAGCGCTTTGAAACGCATTTCACCTTCCTGAGGGTGAAATATGGGATCCCCATCCGACCAATCAAGATATTCACATATGACAGGAGAATCAAAAAGAGTCGTGCCATCTTCTAATCTTAGCGCGGGTACCTTTCTCAAGGGATTGTCTTCGTCAATGTCTTGATTCTCTCCATAAAGGTCCGTAGCACTGAGTTCAAGCTTCCCGAATATGCCTTTCTCAAGTGCTACCATCATACATTTGCGCGCAAATGGTGAGCGCGGCGTATCCCGAAGTTTTAACATTTTTGCCTACCTTTTCTTAAAATCATGGTAGCACGGACTGAGGATTTTTTCATTAACTTCAGAATGTGGTAATATTACTTTATTGTGTATAATGACGTAGTTTGCTTAAAAAATTTTTACAAAAGTCGCATTGGTATTGTTAGCCAACGGCTGATAGGATCTAAACTGCGCCGGCTTTGGCCAAGCACGACCGGAATGACTGTCCTTGGGATTGGATACGCAATCCCTTATTTGATGCCCTTCCGTAGTGGATCTGAATTGGCACTTGCAGCCATGCCAGCATCTCAAGGGGTTACACATTGGCCAAAAAAATCTTCCGGATTGGTTACGTTATCGGCTTTTCATGAGTTACCATTTCCTGATCGCTCGATTGATCGATTGCTCGTCGTGCACGGTCTTGAGGATATTGAGAATTTCCCAGCCATTCTGCGCGAATTATGGAGAGTCGTAAAAGATGAGGGGCGCATTATAGCCGTTGTTCCAAATCGCCTAGGACTATGGGCAAAATTTGAAAAAAGATCGCCATTCGGGCATAGCCGCTCTTTTAACTCGGGGCAAATATGGCAACTATTACGAGATGGATTATTTGTACCGTTAAGGGTGGAAAATGCGCTTTATTTTCCACCAACTCGATTGGAAATGATTGTACGCCGCGCATGCGTAATCGAGAGAATCGGCAATTATTTGTTTAGGGCCTTGGCCGGCGTTTTGATCATCGAAGCATCAAAACAAATTTATGCAGGCTCTACAGACAAGAAACAGGCGGCTGGTCCTGGAAAAAGTTTTGTAAAAGTGCACAACAGTAACGCTGCTTCGCGCGGCTAGGTATTTGTTACAAGGATTGCGATGTCATTTCCGTTTCTAATTCTTCAATGCTAACTGCATCGATTACGCGAAGCGCAACATCAACTGAGTAGCCCTGACGCGCAAGAGAGGCTATATCTTTTTCTCGCCGTTCTTCTCGCTCAACTGTACGCCACGGACCAAGACGACGGCGCCGGCAATAGTTATAGGCCGCTTTAATTTCTGTTGCTGGAGAGTCTTTAACCTGTTCATCAAGCACCAAGTCGATGGTCTCGCTTTTTACACCCTTTGCCAGCAAATTGGATCTGATCGCTCTTCCGGAAGCGCCTCTCTGCCTCATACTTGCGGCACGCGCTGCCGCATATGCAGCATCATCAAGTAATTTTGCGTTGCAATATCGCTTTAATATTTGGTCGACGAAACAACTACCTTCCTCGCGGTCCGTACTGTGCGCCCGAGCAGAGCGATCGACTCGGCGCATCAATACGCGTCGCAAGTTCTCGGTAGAAGTTGCGTAACGCTGTAAATAAAAGAGAGCCGCGTTCTCAAGCGATTTTAAAGTAACTTTGCGGGGGAGCTTCTCTCCACGGTGTGCTTTTTTAGACATACTGAAAATTAATAGTTTTACCTACATTTAAGTTGATGTGATGGCCATCACTGCATACTTTTCTATGAATGCCGATAGTTAGGACGTGGAGTCTTGGCCTTAAGCCTACCCTGCCCCTTCCTAAAGGCACTGGTTAGGGTTCCAAAACGGCGGCATAGAATTGCCGCCGTTTTTCTTGTAAACCATGTACCCAAACTTCGATTTTACAAATTCTTGCTTGTTTGAGTAAACTGCTATTACAGGTGATAGTAACCACATTCCATAAAATTTGAATAGCAGCGATTCCTTGGTTAAGCTCGCGCTAATAGTTTATTTTAATGCCTAAACGTTGAGATTATTGGAATCTTTATTAATCGGCATAGTTTTCTACAGTGTATCGATATGCAAATTGTTCATGTTCGCCCCGTTTTATGAAAAAAGAATTTATGACTGAATTTAAAAAATATCGAGAGCCGCGCACTTTCGGCTCTATTAATTGGCGCGGATTGTGGACTCTTTATGTCAAGGAGATCCGGCGGTTTCTCAAGGTTTGGACACAAACCATTATTGCCCCGGTAATTACATCACTCTTGTTTTTAGCTATATTCGACCTGGCGCTGGGCCGTGCTGCCGCAATGGTTGGAGAAGTAAAATTCCTAGAATTTTTGACGCCTGGCCTTATTATGATGATGATAGCGCAGAATGGTTTTGCGAATACTTCATCGTCTATTTTGATAGCAAAAATCCAAGGAAATATTGTTGATTTCCTGATGCCGCCAATCGGTGCGTCAGAGCTGATGTTTTCCTATGTATTCTCAGGTGTTACACGTGGCATATTGGTTGGTATCGCAACATGGGCGGCTATGTCATGTTTTGTATCACTTACCATCTACAATGTTGGGGCCATCGTTTTTTTTGCTTTTTCTGCTTCATTTATGATGTCGATGCTAGGTATTATAGCAGGCTTATGGGCAGAAAAATTCGACCACCTGGCAGCGGTTACGAACTTTGTTGTTACCCCTCTTTCTTTTCTTTCTGGGACATTTTATTCAATCGAAATACTGCCCGAGATTTTTCAAAAAATAGCTTTATTAAACCCTCTTTTTTACATGATAGATGGGTTTCGGTATGGGTTTATAAAACAGGCTGATGCCCCATTCTGGCTTGGAGTCACTGTTTTAATGGGAGTAAATATATTTCTTTGGTGGTTGACTGCGCGCCTTCTGGACAAAGGTTATAAATTGAAGGCTTGAGTTTTTAAAATCTGACATGGCGTTTGGCTGCTGCTTAGTAGTTTCATGAAGTTGACAGCCCAGCTGCGAAATCAGATTATTCGGGTTCCCCGAAAATTCACTTGAACTGGTAAAAATGTCTGATTTACATAAAAATAAACAAACAGCTGTAATGCCAACATATGCTCGGGCTGATATCTCTTTCGACAGAGGTGATGGTGCATACTTGGTATCAACAGACGGGACCCGCTACCTTGATTTTTGTGCGGGAATAGCGGTCACTGCACTAGGGCATAGTGATCCACGTTTGGTACGAGTATTAAGTGAGCAGGCCAAGAAAGTCTGGCATACTTCTAATCTCTTCCGTATTCCTGACCAAGAGATGTTGGCAAATCAGTTGGTGGCATCATCTTTTGCGGACTTTGCCTTTTTCTGCAATTCGGGAGCAGAAGCAGTAGAAGGCGGGATAAAGTTATGTCGAAAGTATCATAGCGCAAATGGCGAGCCAGAGCGTTACAGAATATTGAGCTTTGATGGCTCTTTTCATGGGCGGACTTTGGCAACCCTGTCTGCATCTAAAAATGCCGGTCATCTTGAGGGGTTTGGACCTGAGATGGAAGGCTTTGACATTTTACCATTTGGTAACACTAATGAACTTAGGGCAGCGGTCACGGAGGAGACAGCTGCTATATTAGTAGAGCCGATCCAAGGTGAGGGCGGGATCAGGCCTGCGGAAAATGACTTCTTGAGGGAGGTGCGTTCGGTTGCCGATGAATTCGGGCTGCTAGTGTTTTTTGACGAGGTCCAATGTGGCATTGGGCGTACGGGGAAACTGTGGGCCCATGAATGGTCTGGTGTCAAGCCGGATGTGATGGCTGTTGCTAAGGGTCTCGGAGGAGGATTTCCTATCGGTGCTGTAATGGCGACGTCAGAGGCTGCAAAGGGGATGGTTGCTGGCACACATGGTTCGACGTTTGGTGGTAACTACCTCGCTGGTGCCGTGGCTAGAAAAGTTCTTGAGATCGTATCGGAAAGGAAGTTTCTCGAGAAAGTTCAAAAGGTAGGCAAGTTGCTGCACCATGAAATTAAGAAACAGTGTGAGATGCATCCAACAGTTTATAAGGGTGTGAGGGGAAAGGGTCTCATGCTTGGCATCAAATGTGGGCCGCCAAATAGCGAGTTAGTTAAGCTCCTCAGAGATGAAGGTTTGTTGACTGTGGGGGCTGGCGACAACATTTTGCGGTTAGTTCCTCCTTTGATTATTGATGAGCACCATGTTGCCGAGGCGGTAAGTATGCTTTCTACTGTGGCAAAGCAGTTAGAGAAGAAAAAACTTAAGAAGAAGGATTAAAGGGTGCCTCGACATTTTCTTGATCTGGATCGGTTTGATGAGCACACATTGCGGCGGTTGCTTTGTCTCGGTGGTGAATTCAAGAGGAAAGATAGCCATAGCCAACTTCCGCTGAGCGGCAAGACCTTGGCTATGGTGTTCGAACAACCCTCTACCCGAACACGGGTAAGTTTTGAGGTGGGCATGCGGCAGTTGGGTGGTGATGTTGTGCTGCTGAGTGAATCGGAAAGTCAGCTGGGCCGTGGTGAGACGGTTGCAGACACCGCTCGTGTGCTATCACGGTATGTAGATGGCATAATGTTACGAACAAAATCGGCTGAAAATTTGGAAGAATTGGCACAGTATTCAACTGTTCCTGTTATAAATGGTCTCACAGATCTGACACATCCCTGCCAAATTCTGGCTGATATTATGACCTTTGAAGAACGCAAGGGCCCAATCACGGGCAGGTGTGTTGCTTGGCTAGGTGACGGGAACAACGTAGCTGCGAGCTGGATTCAAGCTTCAGTGAAACTTGGGTTTCCGCTGCGTCTAGGTTGTCCTCGGGGATTTGGCCCCGAGTCGACATTGATTGAGTGGGCAATAAGTGAAGGTGGGGATGTTCTCTTAACCGAGGATCCTGATGAGGCGGTAAGCGGAGCCGATTGTATAGTTACGGATGTGTGGGTTTCGATGGGCGATCGCGACCCAAAACGCAGGCACGAGTTATTACAGCCATATCAGGTAAATCAGCGAATAATGTCGTTAGCGGAGGACAGTGCGATTTTCATGCATTGCTTGCCTGCTCATCGTGGTGAGGAAGTCACGGCTGATGTCATTGACGGTCCGCAATCGGTAGTATGGGATGAGGCCGAAAATCGACTTCATGCACAAAAAGGCGTGTTAGCTTGGTGTATGTCGTAGCTGATGGGGCGGTCGCCCCCAAAAATAATTTCGTTCTTCCTTTTTTGTTGGATGGGCTTGAGCTTCATGGACGGCTAGTTCGATTAGGTTCCGCCGTTGACGAAATTATTCTTGCCCATGACTATCCTGCGCCGGTAGCTCATTTGCTGGCAGAAGCATTGACGTTAACTGCAATGTTAGGTTCGATTTTCAAGTACAAAGGCGTCCTAAACTTGCAAATAAAAGGAGATGGTCCGGTTGGGTTGCTTGTTTGTGATGCAACGGATGGCGGCCAACTGAGAGGTTATGCCAAGTTTGATCGCACCTGTTTGCCCACTTTTTGCAATAAAAAAAGCAACGCGGCCCAACTGTTAGGAGTGGGCTATCTTGCTTTTACAGTTGAAAGTGGCCCGGAGAAAGAGCGTTACCAAGGTATAGTTGAATTAGGCGGTAGAACACTTGAACAATGTGCCCATCATTATTTCCGGCAATCTGTTCAATTTGAGGCAGTATTGAAAATAGGGGTCTCTTGTGACAGAGATAAAACCTGGCGGACGGGTGGAATTATGCTTCAGTGCTTGCCTAGAAAAGAATCAATGGCCCCTAACGGAAAGATCGATGAGGCATGGAAGCAACACCGAGATTTGGTACAGAAAATAAAACCAATCACCTTATACCAAAGTTGTATTTCACCATTTTCGGTACTTTTCGAGCTATTCAATGGTGATAACATTCGTGTGTACGAGGCTAAAAATCTGTGTGCAAAATGTAGTTGCTCTAAAGAACGGGTTGAGTTGGTTCTGGCTGCCCTGCCGAATGAGGAAATAGAAAGCTTAAAGGTGAACGGAAACATAGTTGTGACATGTGAGTTTTGTAATCTGCAGACTATTTTTCGTGAGAGTGATTTAACTGAATTGCGCGATACAGGAAGACTGGAATGACGAGCAATATGGCTAATCTTAGGTGTTTTTTAGTTTTTTTTTCGTCCTTAATTGTTTTGGTGGCCTGTGAGGCTCCACGGGAGAGCCCGTTAACTGGTTCGATCTCATTTTCTAAACTTCCAAAAATAAACCTTAATGTGGCAAAAATTGAGGTTAAACGCATTTACAAAGCTCCATTGAAATTTCCTAATATAGAACACGAGATGCCGAACCAATTATCAGATGCTGCTGAAAGATGGGCCAAGGATCGTTTGCGTGCGGTAGGCAAATATGGGGTGGCGAGTTTGACCATTGATCGGGCGAGCGTGGTTGAAGTGAAGTTAGAAAAAGTTGGCGGCATTCGTGGTGCCTTTACAAATAATCAAGGTGAGCGTTACGATGTTGTTCTGTCAGTCGGCATTGAAGTGCTCAATGCAGCAAGCGGAGGGCAAGCGGCAGCACGAACGACTGTTAGAGCTAGTCGCACTATCTCTGAAAATGCAACAGTTGCGGAAAGGGAAGGATTGTGGGAACAAATGAATAATGAGGTTATGGGTGAATTCAATAAAGCTTTTGAGGCACGCTTACGCAAGCACCTGAGTGCTTTTTTAAGATAGAGCCCTACTCGCGCCAAAATGAAGGCGCTAGCAGCACGAAAATAGTAAATAATTCGAGCCTGCCAATTAACATTCCAAAAGATAAAAGCCATTTTGCGGAGTCCGGTAGCGTGATGAAGGTTCCGGCGGGACCTATAGTGGAGCCTAAACCGGGCCCTACATTAGAAATTGCTGTGGCAGCCCCTGATATTGCTGTGAGGAAATCAAGTCCCATTAACCCAAGACCTGTGGCCAAGACAGCAAAGGAGAGGGCATATAGGAAGAAAAATCCCATAACTGAGCTCCCAACTGTCTCGTCAATTGGTTTTTTATTATAGTACGAGAGGAACACGCCATGAGGTTCGTGTAACTTTCGAATTTGAGTTCGAGCGGTTGCATAGAGCACTTGGAAGCGGAAAACTTTGATCCCACAGGTTGTTGAGCCTGCACAACCTCCAATGAACATAAGAAATAGAAATGAGGCGAGAGCAAACGGACCCCATGCACTGAAATCTGTGGTGGAATAGCCGGTGCCTGTTATCACTGAGACCACGTTGAAGGCGCTATTCGAAATGGCGGTAATAGGATCCTTCCCCTTTGTTTGCCACAAATATATTGCAAGCGCACCNACGGCCGTGANNACGATGGTAAAAAACCACTGCACNTGGCTGTCACNCCAAAGAGCCCTTAAATTACCGCGCAATACTTTCAAATANAGTACAAANGGTAAGCTNCCAAGNAGCATGAAAACAATAGTTATAAGTTCTACCCTAATATCTTCAAAGTAACCTATTGAAAGGTCATGAGTTGAGAAACCTCCAGTCGCAATAGTGGTCATTGCGTGCGCAATGGCATCAAATCCAGTCATGCCAGTGATCCAGTAGAGAAGTGCACAAACTGCTGTGAAGGAGAGGTATATAAAGCCAATGTAGGCGATTAACTGTGCTGCGCGCGGCATAATTTTTTCTGACTTGTCGGAGGATTCCATACGGAATAACTGCATNCCGCCAACTTGAAGAAGTGGCATAATAGCAATTGCCATTCCTATTATCCCAATCCCTCCTAGCCACTGGAGGAGAGCCCTCCAAAGAAGAATACCTGGCTGGACATTGTCTAAGCCAACTATGACCGTGGACCCAGTAGTGGTGATTCCAGACATCGCTTCGAAGAAAGCGTCAGTATAAGTCAAATTCAGGTCAGCAAAGATCATTGGCAAAGCGCCAAAAGCGGGAATAATNATCCATGCAAGGGATGTTAAGAGAAAAGCTTGACGAACNTTGATGCTTTTTTTACCCCGCCGCGCACTCGAGAAAACAAAAAGTCCNCCCATAAAGCCAGTAAACCCTGCGGAGATTGCGAACACCTGCCAATCTTTATTACCGCTTACTAAGTCAGCGACGGCAGGTAAACACATNGCNCCAGCTAGTGTTGATAACAACACACCGAGAATGAAAAGCACTGGGCGAAAGTCGAGCATGGCAANAGGCCCACTCAGGTTTAGTTTTTAGTGTANTATATACTANTATANCATCACGATTTTGCGAAGATTNNTTCACTAAATAAGTTTAGGCAGAGTTAGGTTGAGAAGCTGGGGCTACTCCCCTCTATAAATGAGAGAAACTCACGCCGAGTCTTTGAATCATCNCGGAATGCGCCTAACATGTGGCTAGTGATCATTGATACGCCAGATTTNTTAACNCCACGTGTCGTCATACATTGGTGTTGAGCTTGNACTACGACACCGACACCTTTAGGTTCNAACACTTCGTCTATAGTCTGAGCTATTTGCGCNGTCAACTTTTCTTGTATTTGNAGACGTCGAGCAAAAATTTCTACNACACGCGCCAANTTACTTATNCCAATTACTCTGTTTGATGGAAGATAAGCGACATGTACCTTTCCAATTATTGGTACTACGTGGTGTTCGCAGTGCGAAAAGAATTCNATGTCCCTGAGGACCACCATTTCATCATAACCACCCGTTTCTTGGAAAGTGCGCTCGAGAACNTCGATGGGATCNTCATTATAGCCCGAGAAATACTCCTCCCAAGCCCTCACAAAACGAGCCGGAGTATCTGCGAGACCTTCGCGGTCGGGATTGTCGCCAGCCCATTGGATTAGCGTNCGTACAGCCTTCTCAGCTTGTTCACGGCTGGGCCCCGACTCGTCCGCGCCTTTTGCCNTTGGTTGTGCCGTCATTAGTTTCAAACCTNTTTCAGCCTAGCAATTCTGTNTTCNTTAGATAGNGATTTCNATCTAGATCTTAATGTAGGTTATTTNCCGGATATATCGAANTCAAACTATTACAGTTTTATCCCATCAATTCAACTGCATTGGCTGATGCGGGCTATCAAGTGAGAACGCAGGGATTCGAACATCGAAACATTCTCCATTTGGTGCTTCCATTTGATAAGTGCCCACCATTATGCCAGACGGTGTTTGCAAAGGTGTTCCACTGGTATACTCAAAATCATCGCCCGGNCCNAACACAGGTTGTTCGCCNACAACTCCAGGTCCGCGCACCTCCTGCACCCTNCCATCTGCATCAGTTATCTGCCAGTAACGTGTTCGCAATTGTACAGTTTGAATCCCGTTATTCTCTATTTTNACGTGATAAGCCCACACAAAATGGTTCTCGTCTGGTGCAGATTGATCTTCAAGNTAGAATGGCTTAACCGTTACATTGATGTCGCGGGTACGTTTCTGATACATTTCCTATTCCTGTGCGCCACAGNAGTATTTGGTTTATAGTTTAAGCCTCTGTTTAGTTAGTTTGTCAAAGCAAAACCTCTAAATTTTTTTAATCATACATTGGAACCATTGCTACATGAGGCTCTGCCGAGGACGCAGAATTTGCTGCAATGAGGATGTTTTAACTTTACTGGGTGCTGGCTGCTGGCTAGTGTTGATCCGAAATCAAATGCTTTCTCATATGGCAAAAGGGTGCACGGTGAAACAACTGGAGAGGAATCTCCCTTGCGCTTTAATACAACCCGAGAATGAGAGCACATCAACTCACTTGGGGAAATATCCAGCACATTCCAGCAACTTTCAGTTATCTCTGGCACGTCGATTTGGTCATCCATTTCAGGAAAAAGAACTAAACTAGTAGGATTTGACGCATCGATAGTAATTTTTTCATTGAAGAATAGTGNATCGAAGCCCTTGCGTATGATGTCTTCGCTTTGTGACCAACAAGTTCGGCTTGCNACTGAAACTGGGAAACCNTTTTCATACAGCCATTTTAGNCCTCGTAGAGCGGGTTNCCATGTATTTTCTCCACGNATCCTTTCGTGGCCTTCTTGGGTGAAATGGTCTAATGAAATTCGGAATTTGCATTTTTCTCGAGGATAAAGCGAGAGAACGGCATCGGAGCACTTCATTAGTGGNCGCATANCATTTGTGAGTACCAATGCTTCGAAGCCTCGTGCAAGCACATTTTCCAGCATATNTATTAGATCGGGATTCATAAAAGGCTCACCGCCGGTAAACCCTATTTCGNTGGTACCAAGTTGGNGATAAGTAGTCTCGTGAAGGAANTNATCAACTTCTGAGGCGCTTAGGTAAACGAGTTTGTCATTTTTGGGACTAGATTCAATATAACAATTTTCGCATGCAAGGTTGCAAAGTGTTCCGGTATTGAACCAAATAGTNTCTAGTTTACCAAGAGAAACCTCCGCACGAGCTTCTCCTCGAGCCGTGTAGTCTGGGTCACAAAATTTTTTCGGGTCGAGCTTNGGACCTAATCCTATGGTGACACTGCTCATAATTATCGCTCTTATAAAAACACGTCTTAAAGTNACCAATTACAAATNAGGAGTTCTCACGCGAGCGGCGNGATTGCAACCATTTTTTCTGTACCGTATAAACTAAACTAATNGCGGGTATGATGTAATGGTAGCCTGTCAGCTTCCCAAGCTGAACGAGTGGGTTCGATTCCCACTATCCGCTCCAAAAATTTATCTTTGCATCTATTTGTTAAAAATNTTCTTGATCAGGATCAAACCTTATTGATACGGGTAAATGGTTGATTTGNTATTATACCGTTGATGTTAGATGAGAGATATTCTTCACAACNGTGTAGCAATNGAGACCTTCTGTTCCACCCTCTCGACCNTAACCACTTTCTTTAACTCCTCCAAATGGTGTTTCAGCAACTGANGCGACTAGGTGATTAAGCGACAAATTTCCGGNTTCAANTCTATGGGCCAGTTGTTCTGCAACATGGGCAGAATTAGTAAATGCATATGCTGCAAGACCGTAGGGTAAACTATTNGCCACATTAATAGCGTCGTCCATCGAAGCTACTTTATTTACAATTGCGAGTGGCCCAAATGGCTCCTCGCCTGCNACTCTGGCATCATCAGGTACATCAGCCAGAACGGTCATTTCATGAAAATATCCTTGATTTCCAATTTGATGTCCCCCGGCAGCAAGGGTCGCTCCCTTTTCAGTTGCATCACTAATGAACTCTTGCATTGCANTAAGTCGCCGTTCGTTGGCAACTGGCCCCATTTCTATGCCTTTGCCAAAACCATCTCCAATTTTAACCGAATTTGCTTTTTTCACAAAGGAATCTAGAAAACTGTCGTAAATACCCTNATGAACNAAAAATCGGGTTGGGGATACGCACACTTGTCCGGCGTTTCGAGANTTGCCAATGGCACACGCGTTTGCAACTTCTGCAGTGTCCACCGNCTCATCAATTAAGACCGGCGCGTGACCACCCAATTCCATTATGGTGGGTTTCATTTGTCGCGCAGCAAGGCCAGCTAAATGTTTCCCCACAGGTATTGATCCCGTGAACGTAATTAGACGAGTGACATTACTGTCGATGAGAAATTCAGAAATCTCAGATGGAACTCCGAAAATTAAGTTTACGACACCTGGCGGCACGCCAGCATCATGATATGCTCGAACCAGNTCAAACGCGCCAGCTGGNGTTTCCTCACTCGCTTTCAATATNATGGAGCAGCCGGCTGCAAGAGCGCCAGCCACCTTGCGGCCCGGTGAATTTATTGGAAAATTCCATGGCGATAATGCGGCAACTGGGCCTATTGGCTTTCTCANCACTGTGTGTGTGAGAGGCATTTGTGAAGGTATAACTCGACCATANGTTCTACGACCCTCAGAAGCATCCCATTCGATAATTTCACATGCCCTTTGAATTTCCACCTGCGCCTGTGCAANAGGCTTACCTTGTTCTAAAGTTATAGACTGGGCTATTTCATCAGAGCGATCTCGCAAAATGGAGGCTGCATCCCTCATTAATCCCTCGCGCTTAGCTGGGCTCATTTCTGACCACTCAAGGAAACCTTTTGACGCTGCATCTACCGATTTTTCCAAGTCCGCAATAGTTGCAAAGGGAACTTNAGCGATGGCCTCACCTGTTGACGGATTAATAACCGGATTNCCGTCNCGAGATATNTATTCGCCANCTATTATAAGTTTAAGGTCCGGATAATANNGTTTNGGCATNTTTTGATTTTCCTGAGATNCNTTCATANCAAACATTCCATCCATGTAAGTGTCAAAAAAAATGGCTTTCTATCAACGAGCGCTATCAGAACATTAGACCTCTAAAAACACAGCNTTTCTAGTTAGCTCTGGCGTGTTCTCACCGNTCCTGANTATCGTTCGCANAAAATTCTTTAGCTNTTTTTANTTCGTTATTNATGGAGCCCAAATNGGATANCNTANAANTATACNNATAATAAAAANTNTGTAATTGGACCGTTTGTCGCGGNACANATCTATANTCAANNNATTGGTNATCAAAACCTTTTAGAAAATTCTCAGCCTTACGGTTAAAGGNGACTGCCNGTCANTCCCGATAAAGTTTTACGATATGAGGCGAAGNGGTTTCAGTNGTAAANTTCCAACTCCCGAGTAAAACACCTTTTGGCCAAGCTGCCCAGCGCTGCGGCCAGTTATAGGAATGGTAGTGAGCAACAATGCTGCGATAAGGCCCATTATATTAGACGTGAAAGGATTCCCCGCAACCGCAACGACCCTTCTCGTTGGGATTACTGAACACAAAACCGGAAGTGAATTTGTCTTCCTGATAATCCATTTCTGACCCAACAAGAAACATGGTTGCAGCTGGGTCAATGAATATCGTAACACCTTTATCTTGGACAATTTCCTCAAACTTTTTCTGTTCTTCGGCATACTCGACAAAATATGACATGCCGGAGCATCCCTGTGTCTTAATACCAACACGAAGTCCTTTTATGGGTTTGTCAGCTTGTGCAATTAAAACTTTTACATGCTCTGCTGCAGATTCAGTTAGTGTCATTAATTGTGATGTTGACATATCTTCACCTACTTCCGTCGTTTTATTCTATCTACCACATATCCAAGGCTAATTTCGCTGCTTCTGTCATTCGTTCTTTGGTCCATGGTGGATCCCAGACAAGTTGGACTGTTACTTCTCCAAATCCTTTAACGCTTGCAACTGCATCGGCTACCATCTTGGGCATTTCCCCAGCAACAGGACACCCTGGCGCTGTTAAACTCATCTTGACTTCAACCGATCCCTCTTGATTGATGTCATAGCTATATATTAAGCCCAACTCAAATATATCAACCGGTATTTCAGGATCGTATACGGTCTTTAGTGCCTCGACCAGATCTGCTTCCGAGGCTAAAGGTACTCCAGCCTCTACTGGCGATCCAGACATAGCTGTGTAATCGGACCCTCCAGGCAAAAAATCTGATAATTCTTTCTGACTGACCATATTCTACTCCGTGGATATTTCTTCCACTCCGTGAACTGCCGCATCTAGAGTATGCCACGCTAGTGTGGCACATTTAACTCGAACAGGAAACTGTCGAACTCCAGAAAGAACCTGTAGACGCTCAATCTCCTCATCGCCATCTTTACTTAAAAGATTAAAATCGTCAGTTGTGCACATTTTCCTGAAATCATCGAATAAAGCTTTCGCCTCAGTAATTGATTTGCCCTTGACTATCTCCGTCATCATTGAGGCAGATGCGATTGATATTGCACATCCTTTGCCAAGGAAACTTACATCAACAATACACTCGCTTTGATCAACGTCAACGTAGACAACGACCTGATCACCACAGAGAGGGTTCTTACCAGCAGCCTCGCGCTTGGGCTTTTCGGGGCGACGGAAGTTACGGGGATTTTTTCCATGGTCTAAAATTACTTCCTGATAGAGTTCGCGAAGCTCATCTAGCATCAGCCAAAAATCTCCTGTACCGTTTCTAATGCCTGGCATAGCTGGTCAGCATCATTTTGATTATTGTAAAGACCAAAAGAGGCGCGTGCAGTTGCTGGAAGACCAAGGCGATCCATCAACGGTTGGGCACAATGGTGGCCAGCGCGAATCGCGACCCCTGACCTATCTAAAATTGTGGCCATATCGTGGGGGTGAGCACAATCAAGGATCATTGAGATGACGCTAACCTTATTTGATGCAGTCCCAATGATTCTGAGTCCGTCGATAGCATTTAGCCTAGAGGTTGTATAATCAAGAAGATCATTTTCATGCTTAGCAATCGATACAAGTCCGATATTATTAATGTAATCGATCGCGGCCCCTAGTCCAATCGCCTGCGCAATAGCTGGCGTCCCAGCTTCGAATTTTGCTGGAAGCTCGGCCCATGTGCTTTCTTCGAAAGTAACGGTGTTAATCATGTCTCCGCCGCCCATATATGGGGGCATGGCATCTAGAAGTTCTTTTTTGCCATACAGCACTCCAATACCGGATGGCCCATAGAGCTTGTGTCCCGAGAAAGCATAAAAGTCGCAGTCCAAACTTTGAACATCGACACACTCATGCATCACAGCCTGGCACCCGTCAATTAATACGGCCGCGCCAGCGGAATGGGCGAGCTCAATAATGCGTTTCACTGGAAGGACTGTGCCCAATACGTTTGATATATGAGGAACGGATACTAGCTTCGTGCGTCTACTTAAAAGTTTCTCGAAAACATCCATCCGTAACTCTCCGGCATCTGTTATCGGTACAACTTTCAGTACTAAGTCTTTTTCTGCTTTCAACAATTGCCAGGGCACAATGTTGGAATGGTGTTCCATCTCAGTAATTATTATTTCGTCTCCACAATTCAGTTTGCTTCGTGCATAACTCCCGGCAACTAAGTTTATTGCTTCGGTTGCATTACGTGTGAAAATAATTTCACTGCGATATTCAGCATTGAGAAATTCCTGCACCTTGTCCCGAGCACCCTCGTAATTGTCGGTAACAACCTCACTAAGCTGATACGCTCCCCTGTGAACATTAGCGTACCCAGAATCATATACCGCACTTATGGCATCTATTACTTGGCGGGGCTTCTGTGCTGAGGCGGCACTATCAAGAAATGCAAACGGTTGTCCGTGCACTTCTGTTCTCAGGATGGGGAAGTCCGAGCGAATTTTTTCTATGTCGTAAGTGTTTGACGGATGATCAGCAATATCGGTCATTACATTTTCCTGTGGACAGCCAAGTAGAAATTGTCTCACTCAAAGTTGTTCGGATTAAGGGATTAGAGATTTCATCTATTGCAGATTTGATGAAAGCCTCGATAAGAAGGTTTCGGGCAACCATTTCATTTATGCCGCGCGCCCGCAAATAAAATAATGCGTTCTCATCGAGTTCGCCGGCGGTGGCACCGTGTGAGCATTTAACGTCATCGGCATAAATCTCTAGTTCTGGTTTAGAGTCCACTTCCGTGCCTTTCGACAGAAGAAGTGCTTGATTAAGCTGGTAACCGTTGGTTCTCTGGCTGTCTTTACGAACCAAAATTTTGCCCTGAAAGACACCTCGCGCGTTATCATCGAGAACTCCCTTGTATATTTCGTGGGACGTGCTGTCTGGTGCGGCATGATCTATGGATGTTGTATGATCCCCATGTTGTTTGCCATTTAACAGATATATGCCCAACAAACGACAATCAGCATTACTGCCAATGATTTTTGCATTGATTTCATTACGCGAGAGCTTCGCCCCAATAGTGACAATAAAATTTTCGTAATTAGCCCCATCTGCGAGCCTTACCTCCGAAGCAGCGATATGAGTAGCCTCTTCATGGTCAT
>PBCW01000040.1 GCA_002718015.1 Rhodospirillaceae bacterium | reverse complement strand
TCTTTATTTCATCAAACCTTGTTCACCACGATTGCTAAATCTCATAATTCGTTGAGATAAATAAATAAAGCCGCCCACCTTAAAATGGCCACGTTGCTCATTTTAAACTTTCCTCTGGTGCCCAAAAATAAATCAACTTACGAATATCTAGTACATGCTACAGGTAATAATGATGAAGTATGGAGATTACTAGTTCTGCGTGAAAACGTCCCCTACACAAGAGCAGCATTGTGTGCCATGGTGGTGGGATGACCAAATTTATCAAAATACTCTGCCTAATGTTTGCCGTGGTTATTGGAAGCGTGGGAATGAGTGCCCGAGCTGATTATCAAAAAGGCGCAGATGCTTACGGAAAAAAAGATTATGCAACCGCGCTTGAGCAATGGACAAATGTCGCTGAACAGGGCGATGCTGTTGCTCAGTTTAATTTGGGCACGATGTACTATAGGGGAATAGGTACTCCAAAAAATCCTAAAATAGCAGCAAATTGGTATTATTTGGCTGCCGCGCAAGGGTATGCCAAAGCTCAACACAGTTTGGGCATACTATACGAAAACGGGACGGGAGTTCCAAAGGATGCTAAGAGTGCGATTAAGTGGTATAAACTCGCAGCGGAACAGGGAAATGCCGATGCACCTCACAATCTGGGGGTCATGTACAGAACTGGCAATGGCGTTCCTCAAAATCCTAAAAAAGCACTGAAGTGGTACAGAGTTGCGACACGACATGGGAGCCCTCACTCCGCGTTTGCATTAGGTCTAATGCACAGTAAAGGAGATGGTATGCCACAAGATTATGACAAAGCGGTAAAGTGGTTCAGGCTGGGATCAGAGATGGGTCACATACCTTGCCAATTCAACCTCGGCAAAATGTATTATTTTGGGGACGGCATTCAAAAAGACTACATTCGCGCTCACATGTGGTGGGATATTGTTGCAAGATCCGGCGATGAAGCTGGAATTAAGACTAAAGATATAGTCGCCAAGAAAATGACTCCATCACAGCTTGAAAAATCAGAAAAAATGGCCCGCGAATGTATTCTCAAGAAGTACAAGGATTGTTACGCACAGCCAGGGTCATCCAAACAAACCAAGCCTTCTAGCAGAGTGAATTTAAGTGGGACCGCTCAACCTATTGCAGGTTTCTGTCTTTCGGGAACCAAGCACTCTCACTCACCCATTGCGTCTAACTGTTCTTATGCTTATGAGAAAGGAAAGTATCAAACAGCGTTCGGCGAGTTTCAACTTCCTGCTAAACGGGGAGATGCTGATGCTCAATTTAATATCGGACAAATGTACCTCAGAGGACATGGCGTTCCTCAAGATTTGGAGACAGCGATAACGTGGTACACGCTCGCTGCGAAACAGGGACATAGCAGTGCGGCGTACAATTTAGGGGTAATATATAGAACCGGAAAGGGCGTTCCAAAGGATACTAAAACTGCTTTGAAGTGGTACAGTGCCGCCGCAAAACTAGGGGATCCAGATTCCGCTTTTACACTAGGCCTGCTGTATCAGAAAGGAGATGGTGTTCCAAAGGATTATAAAGAAGCGGTGAAATGGTTTAGGCTTGGCGCAGAACAGGGACATACATCATCCTTGTTTAACCTCGGTAAATCGTATTTGTTGGGCCAAGGCGTTCAAAAAGACATTCTCTATTCATTTATGTGGTTTGATGTTGCCGCAACATTGGCAGATAAAGCTGCAATCCAGGCCCGCGATACTGCCGCGCAAAAAATGACAGCTGCACAACTCGCGAGAGCAAAAAAACTTGCCCGTGAATGCACCCTTAAGAAATATAGGGGATGCGAGGACCAGAATACTTTATTCTAGCACGAGTGTAAGATAGGGGTTGCTGGTTTGTTACTTTTAAATAGTCAGTCCTCTAATCTTGAGGAGTTGTCGGGCCTTAATATATGACATTGTGGCGGGAGTGACGGAATTCGAACGAAATTAGATGATTATCGTCATTTATTAAGAAGTCCCAAAACCCCTAGAACACTTGGCTTTTTTTTTAACGCAGCTGTTTAAAGTAGTATCAACTAATATCAGCTATTTTCGCTAACATTGGATAAAATAAGGGTACAAACTTGCCCGACAAATGGTGGACATCGGAGTAATCATTTGCAGGGAACATCCCAGATGATCACCTCATCTTTTGATTGGTATTTAGTTTCTTAGGACTTCCCTTTTCATCAAAATCTGTCTTGTCCAATGGTAGGTTTTTAACCTTTAATGAGGCAGCAACCTAACCGCCCCCGTAGCCGCATGTCAAAAACCGACGACCCGATCACGGTGGCGAAAAGCGGATCAAACGCCCACGCGGCCCATCTTCCAGAATCCATAATGCGCCGTCCGGCCCTTCTTCAACCTCACGCACCCGCCGCTCCCATCGAAAGCGCTCTTCCTCACGCGCTTGGTCATCGCGGAGCGTCACGCGGATCAATGCACGACTGCGCAATCCACCAATGAAAGCCGCGCCAGCCCAGCTCGGAAACAGTTTGCCTGAATAAATGACCAAACCCGACGGAGCGATAGTGGGAACCCAAAAAGCCCGTGGCGCAGCAAAGTCGGGCCGCGTTTTGTGCGAAGGAATCGGCAAACCACTGTAATGGTTGCCCTCGGAGACCAACGGCCAGCCGTAATTTCGACCGGCCTCTATGAGGTTCAACTCATCGCCATGGGCCGGCCCCATTTCATGGGCCCACAGCCGGCCGGCACCGTCAAAGGCGATACCCAGAGAGTTACGGTGACCGAGGGTCCAAAAACTACGCGCTAGCGCACCCCGACCTTGGAATGGATTGTCAAATGGTACCCGGCCATCATCATGCAGGCGAATAACCTTACCCAAAGAATTATCCCAGCCTTGGGCCGGATTCTGGGCTTGGCGGTCGCCGGAGGTGATAAATATTTTGCCAGCGTGGCGCCCGCCCTTCGGACCAAACACTATTCGATGAGCGAAATGCCCGCTACCTGCCATCTTCGGTGACTGTGTCCACAATCGCTCGACATCGGTTAATACCGGGCTTTCAAGATCTCGCAAACGGCCGCGCACAACCGCTGCTCCCCGAGTTTTGCCGCCGTCATTGCTCTCCACATAAGACAGATAGATCCATTTGTTGGTGGCGTAATCGGGATGCGGCACGACATCCCCCATACCGCCCTGCCCCCCCACCATGGCTACAGGCACGCCGGCGACTTTAATTTTCTGGCCATCTGTCGAAACCAGCCAAACCACGCCGGTCTTAGCGGTGACTAGTAGGCGTTGGGGGGNAACGAAAGTCATCGCCCAAGGGCTGCCGATGGACGCGATGACCTCTCCACGCAAGCGATTGCCNGCGGTGCCNTCGATTAANCCNAGAGCACCGGTAGCAGTCGGCAGCAGGGTGGTCAGCATAATGAGTAAAAGTCTACACATTGGGGCGATAACTCCCTTGCGTGTNTATTGCCGNTATTATTGAAATTGCTGGTTTGGTGATCTTCAATAATNAATCCTCCNNCCTTGAGGAATGGCTNTNNTAATCTNATAGTTTANTTNTNCAATGGNGCCCACAGTANATGNCCNCTTGNGTCGCCNACGAGTANATGTGACTGAGGCTGATTGATTGCAATNGCTGTTACCTCGTTGCCGGTTGGACCCCTGAGCGCCATAACATCCTTANAGTCNTCGAGTTCCGACACAAGCACGGCGCCATCNTGAAAACCAACAAAGACTGAATTCAGCAGTGGGAATGCCTCNACACAAGTTGCTATATTTTCACCGTGTTGNGCGACGCAAAGTGGTGGACGNTCCATCGGGCCCTNCGGNCCNTCAAATGGCCAACAAATTGCTTCATAACCGCCNGANGTGGCAAGGTAGGGTNTNTCACCTACCCAGGCAAAACTTTTNGCTTTGGCTGGGTAGCCAGTCATTGCGAGGTCAATTTTACCGCGCAGGCGCCAGCCGTGAAGTGCATTTTCCTGCATTGCNGTCACAATAAATTTGCCGTCCGGGCTGAAAGTTATTGCGCCATGAGACCCTTGCCAAAAGAGTTTTGACTTTTTCCACCTGTGTTTTTTCTGCTCCCAGACTGTTACTCCACCATAATGCGCAACTGCAAGGCGCCTACCCTTTGCATCAAAAGCNAGGCCACCCACAGTGCTTGAGTGTTCTAGCTCTGCCGGTTCTGACCTGCCAGAGGTCCATATGTATGCTTTTCGACCTGAGGAACATGCACGTAATCCATTGCTTGCCGCAACACAATCAACCCACCTTGATCCGAAATTAGCGAGCTCATTTACAGTGCCGTCGGGTGCAATTCTTAGAAAACGCCCATCATCTCCGCCAGTCAAAAGATGATCCTCGTCAGCTACACAACAAAGAACCACACCACTGTGCGCATGCACTTCACCAGGTGCGTTTTCACTAGGATAAAAAAACCGCACGGTGCCATCCCCAAAACTCGAAGCGAGAGTGGCGCCCATTGCAACAGCGCCAGTTACGGGTGCGCCGGTATCGAATTTACTCGCCCTCTCCTCAAGCGAGGTTTTTCTTGATCCAGGAGGTAGTTGGCTCAATGTTACGCAGCCTTACAACTTTCAAAACCCTCCTCCAATCCCATGCTGTCAAGGTTCCGTCCGATGAATACAACTCTGGAGTTACGTGGCTGTCCCTCTGGCCAAGCTCCCATTGTAGATGCATCCATTAACATGTGAACACCTTGGAACACATAACGATCATCCGTGCTTGAAAAATTAAGGATCCCTTTTGATCTGAGAATGTCCTGCCCTCGGGTCTGCAAAAGCTTGCCAAACCACTTCTGAAATTTCTCAATATCCAGTGGTGTTTCTGAAACGAAGGAAATGCTNGTGATATCATCATCATGATCGTGTGCATGATCTGATTCCAAAAAGTCTGGCTCGAATTCCATGACACGATCAAGGTTGAATGCATCGAGCCCAAGTACGGCATTTAGCTCGGCCTCACAACGCGTGGTTCTGATGATTTTACTGTATGGATTAATTTTNCGAATACGAGTTTCAACTNCATCAAGTCCNGCAGCATCTACCAGATCAGTCTTATTTAGAAGAACAACATCGGCGAAGGCTATTTGCTCTTCCGCCTCGTGATGTTCACCTAATTGTGCATCAAGGTGAACGGCATCGGCAACGGTAACGATAGCATCNAGTTTCGTNCGGCTTGCGACATCGTCATCCACGAAGAATGTCNGCGCTACAGGCGCNGGATCAGCAAGGCCTGTCGTCTCGACGATTATAGCATCAAGTTGATCTGCACGCTTCATAAGGCCACTTAATATCCTTATCAAGTCGCCACGAACAGTGCAGCAAATGCACCCGTTGTTCNTCTCAAATACTTCTTCGTCCGCATCCACGACCAGGTCGTTGTCAATACCCTCCTCCCCGAATTCATTGACAATTACAGCATACCGATGGCCATGCTGCTCTGTTAAAATGCGGTTTAAAAGAGTGGTTTTCCCTGCACCTAAAAACCCTGTTAAGACTGTTACTGGAACTTGTTCAGTGCCAACCATTTCTGCGATTTCCCGATTGTTAAGTTAAAAATGCAATTTGTCGGAGAAATACTATCTCAACACAACCGACAAATGTTATACAATAACATCCAAAAACTTATAAACCCAATGTTTAGTTTCAACCTTTTGCGGAAAGTCGATCTCTCTTTGGGATGCTGTCGAGACAAGATTAGACAAAAATAGGAGCCATTTTACAGCATGTTCGAATTTTCAAATAAACCCAAGGTTAATCATACACAGCGCGTAAAAGAGTTAGTGCGTAAGACATGGGGTCTAGATAATAATGTGGTGATCATGGTATCGGAACTGAAGTGTCACGAGGATGGATGTCCGGATGTAGAAACTGTGATTGCTCTAATGCCTGAAGGCCAAAATCCGAGAAAAATTAAAATTGAAAGACCAATCGCCGAAGTGGATCCTTTAATAATAGAGAAGAACAAACCCGAGTAATTTCAGAATTTTATGAATATGACGAAGCTTGCCGATAAACCTACTCCATCAATTCCTGTTCTTTTTGAAAGCAAGAACGCAGAATTTAAATGCACTCTCTGCATGCTGCGGTACCAGTTTACAAGCGTTGTGTCCCACGCACATGATTGAGGGGATAAGCGCTGTCACCTTTGCCACTCACGACATGAAACGGGCGGTGCGTTTTTATAAAAGTTTGGGTTTTGAACTCAAATACGGTGGCGACAACGCCTCATTCACAAGCTTTTTCGCAGGAAGAGGTTTTGTCAATCTAACGGTTCAGGCGCCGAAGAAGCGATGGTCATGGTGGGGGCGGGCTATTTTTCATGTAGCAGATGTCGACGCAATTTATGATCTGGCGATGAAGGCTGGCTATACTCCAGATACCATTCCGAAGAACGCCACATGGGGAGAGCGCTATTTTCATATCACAGACCCGGATGGGCACGAATTGAGCTTCGCGCGCCTTCTTTAAAATTACAGCGCTGAACACTATAACTGCATAAAAAATATCAGGGAAATTGAAATGGTTCGAACTAGCGATACCAAAAGCTGCGACCGCCATCATCAACGCAGAGTTACGACCAGCTACTAGGCGAGCATTTGTTTGGCATAGCTAAATCTATCGAGCATAAAAAACCTAGTTTGCCGACAAATACAAAACAAATACTGTTATGGCCCATAAAGCAGCAATACCGAGTATCACCGAAATCAAAGGGACAAACCATTTCTTCATTTACCTGTCCTTTATACTGACCTCAAGCGGTGGTATGATTTTCTTAAGAACTACAACTTACATGCCGTACTAGGCAAGATAGAGGCCACTAAAGTACGCCGAGAAAACTTAGTGGTTAACCAAGATTTTTAAGAAAGCTAAAATTTTATGACAAAAAAAGGTATTATGATTTGTGGGCATGGCAGTCGATCCAAAGATGCTGAAAAAGAGTTCGCATTGCTTGCAAAAGGCCTAATGAAACGGTTTCCAAAAACCCCGGTGAAGTATGGGTTCCTTGAGTATTCCGCTCCCAATATTCATATGGGGCTTGATGAGCTACGGGACATGGGTGTCAAAGAAATTTTAGCTGTNCCGGGTATGCTTTTTGCCGCAACACANGCGAAAAATGACATCCCATCAGTTCTCACATCATACCAAGAAAAGNATTCTGGAATTACAATTAAATATGGGCGTGAATTAGCATTACACCCAGAAATGATTGCGGCTTTTCAGGCTAGAATATGGGCGGCTTTGCAGAGTGCCGCTATCAACCAGGACACTTTTTACGATACGATGTTGGTGGTTGTGGGGAGAGGTACTTCAGATGCTCTAGCAAATGCGGAGGCTGCCAAGCTAACAAGAATAGTTGCAGAAAATATGGGTTTTGGATGGTCTGAAACCTTTTATTCAGGAGTGACTTTTCCGTCTGTTGGTCAAGGTTTGGAAATTATAACCAAGCTTGGATATAAGAAGATTGTAGTGGCGCCTTATTTCCTTTTCACGGGAAGATTAATTGATCGTATTGATAAATATGTCGATATAATTGCTGAAAGGCACTCGGATATTAAGTTCTTCAAAGCAAAATATCTTGCNGANCAAAATCATGTCATTAACACNTTTGTGGAAAGAATAAAGGAAGCTGAAACCGGTATNTTTTCGAATGACAAAGATCTNATGTCNTCGTTCAAGAAACGTTTGAAGGAAGGANCGGTGTCGGTCCATCATCATCANGCAGAATTCAAACCAATNATGGATCCAGAAGATGATGATNTGGTTGAGNCAGNTAGCGACTCTCATGNNCATGGGCANTCTCATGANCATGGGCANTCTCATGNNCATGGGCANTCTCATGGCTTTTATANACATATCGCTCANCCAAATGGACCAAGAACTATGATNGATGAGGGAGTTTGTTGCTGCTTTATGAGCCAATTTCCTCCAGAAGTGATTAAAGACGAAAGAGACATTAGACGCAAAAAGTCATAGAACCCGAACTTTAGTGCACCACACTAGATGTCTGCAGAAAGGTCCTCTAGGAAACAAAAAAACTGTGTCGAAACAACTTCCATAACTCTTCTGAAAATTTAGTAGTAGTGAGAGTAGTTCGAAAAATTCTGCGTTCAATTGCACTAGTGTTAACGCTATTGCTTTCCGTAACAATATTCACAGTTCCGTCGAATGCAGAATGGACAAAAGTGATTAGGAATGAGGCTGGGAATACATTCTTTGTCGATTTTGAGCGAATTCTGCAAACGAACCAGTATCTATATTTCCGGACTTTAATAGACAGACAGAATGCGAATCATCTTGGATATCTATCAACTCAGGTATATCGCCAAACGGACTGTAAGATGTCTCGATTTAAGGTATTAAAATACTCGTTCCACGAAAAGCCGATGGGTGTTGAGAACGGCACTTCCATTAATACAAAAAAACCGAATTGGGAGTTTCCTTCACCTTCATCAGTGAAGGAAGTACTCCTCAAAGCGATATGTAATTACTGACATTCGAGAGCTCATGAGCCTGCCATTTTTCAACCAACCACACATTGATTTCTATCATCGCAAACCATTAAAATGGTTAAAAGGGTTATGAGTTAGTGCGGGAACTTGATTATTAAGTTGGAGGATTGAGATGTCGAAAATATTTGCTGGCGTGATAATTACAACTTTAGCGCTTTATGGGCTGTCCCCTATGGATGCTAGTGCGGCAGTGAAAGCACAAACCGTTGCGTATACGGTAGACAATGAAAAGTTTACCGGCTATCTCACCTATGATGATGCATATTCAGGTAAACGACCGGGCATCATCGTAGTCCATGAATGGTGGGGTCATGATGCTTACGCTCGAAAGCGCGCAGAAATGCTGGCGAAACTTGGATATACGGCGCTTGCGCTGGATATGTATGGTACGGGTAAACTGGCCAGTCATCCAAAAGATGCTAAAAGTTTTATGATGGCAGCAACTAAATCTGTCGGCCAAATGAAGTCCAGGTTTCTTGCAGCCTACGACCTTTTAAAAAAGCACAATACGGTAGAAAAATCTAAAATGGCAGCTATTGGTTATTGTTTCGGCGGTAACGTGGCCATTAACATGGCGCTCGCTGGTGTTGATCTAAATGCTGCCGTCGCATTCCACAGCACCCTGACACAGTGGGTGAAGAAAACACCAAAAGATCTCAAGACGAAAATCCGTATATTTAACGGGGCAGATGATCCATTCCTTCAAAAACCCACTGTGGCTGCTTTTGAATCAGTTATGCAAGCTTCCGGAGCCGACTACAAACACGTCTATTATCCTGGCGTCGTTCATAGCTTTACAAATCCAGAAGCGACTGAAAAGGGGAAAAAGTTCAAATTACCGCTCGCGTATGATGCTAAAGCGGACGAGGATTCCTGGAAGCAAACGACCGAATTATTTCGCAAAATTTTCAATTCAGTTCGATAGTATCCTCTATTCCTGTTTTCTGAAAAGCCATTCATAAAAACCATCGGTATTTTTTGCTATTTATAAAACGAACGCCCAGAAAATAACCTTTGTTTAAGGCATGCGGATATCTATAAATAAACAAAACCTGCAAACACGCTTCATACTCCTTTAAGGCAGCGTCTTTAAGGCAGCATCGTCTTTTTTTTTTGCAAAGATTTATTTTACCGGCAAATTGTTTTCCAGATCCTTTTTAGCGCCTTGCCCTGTAAGAATAAATATCACTTATAATGAAAGGCAACTTTATGTGGCACAAGAAAGGCATTATTCAACATATGGTCGATTGCAGTGATTAGTATGACACTTATCAATACAAACAATAATGCTTTACACAAGTTGACCGGCATAAGCCTCGGGCTTGCTGCTCCGGCCCTTATTCTTGGAAAAACATTAATTTTCGCAAGCCTTATATTACCAGTTTTGGTTATTTTTTTTGATATAATACAGAACAGGAAGATGCCATCTACACTCTATGCTAAAAATCATCGGTGGTTATTCTGGTTGACGATAATCACAGCATGCTCCTGGCTATTTAGCTGTATATTATCAGATGAAGTATCAAAATCTTTAGTTACCTGGGCACGCACTGTAGCTCTCGTTCCATTTTTTTTAACAATTCTGGAACTTTTGCGTTTAAATCGGAACATCCATGAACTCACTCTCAAAACGCTGATTTGCAGTTACGTGATAGTTTTACTAATCGCAAATTTTTCGTTGTATATCGACGATTATATTTATGACCTCTACGCCTCAGTATTCAAAACTGAAATTGTCTCAAAATTTTTCCAAATATCTCCGGTTCTACTTCAAATGTTAAAGCCATATTATTCGGTAGCTGCATGCACCTTACCTATCGCTCTATGGGCCGGGTTCAGATTTGGCGGTGTATGGAAAGGCATTGCGATTTCGTGTGCACCGCTAACATTAACTTTGTTGTACGGAAATGGACAACAACCAGGAATGTCGGCGACTTTTGGAGTTTTAGCGGGACTTTACGCATTTTTCACAATTATCGTCCTTCGAGAGATGGGCCAATGGACTGTTAGAATAAGTAGTATTTTGATTGTATTTGCTGCATTCGCCTTTGCTATATTCATTTTAAGCAGCCTACCGGCACCCCCGGTCTTGCCAGCGCCGGAACCAAAAATACCTATTCCTGACTGGCATCGACAAGTCATTTGGGGTTTTACGTTTGATATTGGGTTGCAAAATCCTTGGTTTGGTGTTGGCCCAAATACTATCAACCTCTCACCGGGTGCTAATGATATTATCCCGGGTATGAACCAGGAATATGTGCCTTCNCACCCCCACAATTGGATTTTAGAAATTTTTTCTGAGACAGGANTTTTCGGAATATTTTTNANACTTTCNTTATTATCGGTTTTTGTTTGTATGCTTTTCGAGCNGGCGAAAAACAAAAACCAANCAGCTGTCGCTGCTATTGTTGTTCTATCATCTTTCCTATGCTCATCACTTGGTAACTTCTCCATTTGGTCGGTATGGTGGCTTGCTGTTCTGGGACTTTTGTTGTCATTGCCTCTCGCCGTAATGAATAAGGAACACGAANTTGATAGCTAAGGCAGGAAATAAAGATATTTGCGATTTTAAAATTGGTGATACCGCTGAAATTACTTGGCTTGTAACAGATAAAGAAATTGCTGACTTTGCGGAATTAAGTGGCGACCATAACCCGCTACATANCGACAAAATCTTTGCAAATTCAGCAGGTTTTAAAGATTGCGTTGTGCACGGTTTCTTGTTGGGCTCCAAATTATCGGCCTTGCTTGGAATGCACTTGCCAGGAAAACGCTGNCTCATCGTNGAACAGAAATTGGCTTATCCGGAGCCTGCCTACNTCGGCGACACACTGAACTATAGGGTCAATGTTATAAACATCAACGTATCGATACGTGTNATAGAGCTGAAGGTTTCGGTAACTAAATTCAACACAGACCCAAATCAGNNAAANACGGTAGCTAGAGGTAAAGTAATATGCAAAATCCTNTCTTAGTTATTGGGGCCTCCGGTACCATAGGTTCTGCAGTAGCAACAAAGTTAGTCAAAGATGGAAGTTCAGTTATANTACACGGTGGTTCAGACAGCCNCCGATTNAAGAAACTTGCTGATAAATTAGCNGCCCCNGCAATTTTTGGCGACCTTTCAAAAGACGACATTGTTCTTAAATGCACTGATAAAATTCAAGCATTAACGCCNAAGCTATCTGGGCTTGTTTTCGCGGCTGCATCCCCNTTTCCCCATAAACTANCACTTCGAACGGGTTGGGANGTCTTTCAGCAGCAAATGGAGTGTCAACTCAAATCATTCCATTTAGTTATGCAGTACCTAAAAAACTCATTTTTATCCAGCGAGGACGGCGCTAGGGTCATAGTTTTATCTACCGAATATGTGCTTGGCGCACCACCTATAAAGATTGCTCCTTATTTAGCAGCAAAAGCNGCCCTAACAACATATGCCAAGGTACTTTCTCAAGAACTTTTAGCATCAAATATTCGCATTCAAATTTTNGCGCCCGGATTAATCAAATCAGCTCTCACGGACGATATGCCTGATGAATACCTTCAGCAANTAGCTGAGAATATGCCTGAGAAAAGATTAACAAACCCTGAAGAAGTAGCGCATATATGCGGGTTCATGATGAGGCCTGAGGCAGATCCTTTGTATGGTACAACTATTCAGGTCTCACGGGGGCCACGACGTTAGAGTGAAAACATAATCATGACAAATAACAATCAAAAAANTCTTGAATACGCCCTCACAGATCCACTACTTGTGGACTACGATGTCCTTTTANTGCAGAAATTAGCTAAAACCTTGTCGAAGACTACCCAACANNCCACTCCTGAGAAAAGGATTACAAAAGTGGCTGTTTGTGGGGGGTTTATGACAAANTTTCTACTCGAAATACTTCCTTTATTTTTCTTGCATAGAGGGTTGCNCACTACATTCTATGAGTCTGAATATGGCACATTTCACCAAGATATTTTAAATGAAAACAGCAGATTGGCAGACTTTTGTCCCGACTTAGTTTTGTTAGTCCCCACCCATCGAGACTTAAGGTTTCCACCGACCCAAANTATTTCACAAGCCAAATTCGATGAAAACCTCAAACAAGAGGTTGAATATTGGAACAACTTAATAAAAAAAATTAATAGTCCAGTTATTTTTTTTACATTCGACCCCCCTCCCATTNGGCCTTTAGCTGAANCAGACGGATTAAAACGCGGCGGCTTTCTTAATTATGTNAGAGCCGTTAATTGTAGGTTATGTAACGAAAGTAGCGGAAATATACATTTTATAGATACCGAGCGGCTAAGCGCTGCCGTTGGCCTGGATTATTGGCATGATCAGAGGCTTTTTCATTTGGCAAAGCAACCCATCTCGATGGACGCTCTTCCCCTNACGGCTAATTCAATTGCCGCATTAGCNTCAGCATTAATGGGAACGGCNCGAAAAGTGCTNGTTTTGGACTTAGACAATACTTTGTGGGGCGGTGTTCTTGGTGATGAAGGATTAGAGGGAATTGCTATNGGTCCAGAAACAGCCGAAGGCGAAGCATTTGCTACNTTTCAAAAGTACGTCAAAAATCTCANTGAGCGNGGTATCATTTTAGCTGTTTGCTCCAAGAATGATAAGACCATTGCATTAAAGCCATTCAAANNACACAGTGGAATGGTTTTAGAGGAGGACGATTTTGCTGTTTTTATTGCTAATTATAGAGATAAAGCCTCAAACNTGAGAGATATTGCTTCTCGTCTAAATGTAGGGCTTGATTCAATAGTATTTGCGGATGACAGCAAGGTTGAATGCGAGCTTGTAAAAAAAGAAATACCGGAGATATGGACTTTAGAACTTCTTGGAGATCCTTCGGACTTTCCAGCCCTTATTGACCACTTTTTGCCTTTTCCAGTCGGCAACCTAACNAAAGAGGATTTCACACGGAACAACACGTATAAGGACTTAGTCNAAATTAATAATCAACTAGAGACAACCACAAATTTAGATGCATTTTTGTCCGATTTACAGTCAGACGCAATCATTGAAAATATTCGGGACGATACAATNACAAGAATAACACAGCTGTTAGCAAAGACGAACCAATTCAAGTTAAATCCCACCTTNTATTCAAAAGATGAATTAAAGAGGACAGCGCTAGATGTNATAGCGATAAGGCTTAAAGACCGNTTACAAGATTATGGGATAATAAGCGTTGTNGTTTTTGAAACGGACTCGCTTCATAATGTTCTTAACATCTGCAATTGGGTTATGAGCTGTCGTGTCTTCAGCAGAAGAATTGAGTTTCTNGTAATGGAGCAACTAACTAACATCGCTNTAAAGCGAGGTCTCAACGAAATTCAACTTCAATACATACCATCCGNTAAAAATAGTTTATTAGCCGACCTACTACCTGAACTAGGGTTTAGGAGGAAAGGAGAACAANATTACTTCGTATCTAAGTTAGCAGAGCCTGCTTCCCTTCCTAAACATTNTATAAANCTAAGGAATAATTTTCATGGATGATGGCATAATTTTAAGCAGGCTTAANGAAGTATTTTGTGATGTATTCGATGAAGATATTGAGCTATCTCTTTCTTCGACAGCATCNGATATTGAGGAATGGGATAGCCTCAATCAAATCAAAATTATTTTAGCGTGTGAAAAAAAATTCAATGTACGTCTTAATGCGCGNGACATTAATTCACTCGATGATGTGGGGGCCATGGTAGAGCATCTTAAGTNANTGTTATCAGACAGTTGATCACAGTTANTTTATCNACTGCACTGTTACGGATTTGCAACTAAATTGCTCTTCAATAGCCCCATATTCCTGTTTACATTTNTACCANTAACANTGGCAATATTCTNNCTAGTACGNACTTATATAAATGGTAGCGCCGCTCTTTTAGCACTAGTAGTGGCATCTTTGATTTTTTATGGCTATTGGAGCCCACCATTTGTNTGGCTATTAGTAGCGTCAATGTTAATCAATTATGCGTTCGTGAGAATATTATNGAAACNCCCCANTAATTTAAATTTGAGCGCTGCAATAATTTTAAATTTAGCTGTTCTTGGATATTTTAAATATCGCTTTTTTNTAGCAGAAAATTTATNGCTTTTTTTTGATACTTCCGCGCTGACAAATAGCGCCGCTGATCATGTNGTGCCTTTAGCAATATCGTTCTTTACATTTCAGCAAATTGCTCTCCTTTTTGACATAAAGGACNAAAGAACAAAAGTTGATAGTCCTCTTGATTACATTGCATTTGTTGCGCTTTTTCCCCAGTTGATAGCTGGGCCGATTGTTTTATTCAAAGAAATGAGANGCCAGTTTGCAGAGATAAAATCAAACAATCANGGCGGTTTGGAACTTTTTTGCCCTGGGGTGATGGTTTTTTCAATCGGTNTATTCAAAAAAGTAGTGTTGGCTGACTCAATAGCACCGTATTCGGATATGGCCTTTGCAATGGTAGAACGTTTGACCACTTTAGAGGTATGGCTTGCCGCTGTTGCCTACAGTTTNCAGCTTTATTTTGATTTTTCGGGCTACTCAGACATGGCGGTTGGCTTAGGTTTGATGCTTGGTTTAACNCTTCCTGTAAACTTCAGAACACCCTTTCGCGCTACATCAATGATAGATTTTTGGAAGCGTTGGCACATNACCATGACACGTTTTTTTATGCTGTATGTTTACTCACCAATGGCGCTTCGCATGGGAAGACTATCCATTGAACGGAACTTTTCGACTACGTTACATTTTGCAGCAGCAATAGCTACACCAACCATAATCACNTTTTTCTTATCAGGGCTTTGGCATGGCGCCTCTTGGCACTTCGTAATGTTTGGTGCCGTAAACGGTTTTGCACTTGTTATTAATCATGCNTGGCGACAAATGGGACTGTTCAGAATCCCAGCATTTATCGGATGGATTCTTACCATTTGCACAGTAATNATTTCTTTCGTTTATTTTCGAGCTCCTAGTATTGAGGCTGGCACATTGATGCTCAGTAAAATGTTCTGGAACTCAANGGTGNTATTTCCAAATTGGCTCTCTCCCNTCGCTGAGTACTTCGGGGTGCCGTGGCGTAGCCTAGCCTTTATTGCAACNGGGAGTTACACTTTAAGGCTTTGTATTTGGGTNGCAATAGCGGGTGCNGCTTCTTTATTTGTCATAAAACTTACTCAAGATTTTAATNTGTTGAAACCTACCTGGAAAAANGCCTTTTNCACAGNAGCCGCCTTGCTTTTAAGTATAGGCCTATTTGATAGGCCCCAAACATTNGTATATTTTCAATTTTAACNTNAAGTATCAAAATGAAGTGGAAATNANTTTTAANAGTTAAAATACCTTCATCAATTATTTTTCTTACCCTTTTGATAGAAGGGTTGGCTCTTNTTCTATCGGATACCCCCAAGCTTCGNCANCCATTAGATAGATTAGCCGCTAATATTAAAGATCTTCCTAAAANTGCACATACAATTTTATTGGGGGACAGCGTTACACAAGATGTCGTTCGGACCTNTGAAATATNACCNAGAGAGGCACTAGTAAATCTAACTACCAATTTAGCCAGCGGACTAATTGGAAGTCATTTATTATTAATGCGTTANATTNGTATACACAAAANTAGACCTACCCGAGTGGTNATAGCATCTAGCCCGGAGTTTTTCAGCTACCAACCCAATANTCATGCTGCNGNTATTTATCTTAGTAGCGTNTTTGAAAAACCATCAGAAATTTCGGAANTACGGGCTTCAGGCCTTGTAATAAANAGCTCCAACTGGAAACCAAGCATACTTNAATTCGAACGATCTATTTCNGACCGGTTGGCTTACTTAATNTTTTCAAAANAAAATGCTNCACNAAAAATTAAANTNGCNAACGTGCTTCCAAAAGACACATCAGCGCAACAGGAAACCCAAGCTTCGATTATTGAACTAGCTGAGAGAAAAAAATCAGACCTAACAATTTCGCAAAGTGCACTTTATTCAGTTAACAAACTATGTGAATTATCGAAAGAATATAAATTCGAATTAGTCTTTCTCTGGGCACCCATACCACATAGTGTCCTCCACACTTGGCAAGCTAACAAGAAATTGAAACGATTAAATGATTTTCTCGCGGGCGTTACGCAATCAAGATGCCACAAGAGCAAAATATTGGATACAAACAAAACGTTAAAATTTTCTGACTACGCCTTTCGGGACTCTGACCATTTAAAACGGCCCTATTGGACTATGGTTTACGCATATGTGCTAAAAGGCCTGCTATCTGACAGAGACAAATAATTAACAGGATATAAACGTATCAGTTTTAAAGTTTTTAGTTCTCTATTCTATGATATCGCACCTTATAATCTGACGTCGATGATAATTACCCACAATACGGGAACAAAGGTTTGCTATCAAAAACCTATAGCCATATTTCTTCTTTAAAAGATAAAAAGCAGTTGTAATTTCTTCTTCCTCGTCAATTAAAGCAGCATGAGCTTTAATCCATGACCCATTTATTTTCCCAACGACATTACATTTCGCAACCCTAACTTCTGAAAAATTTCTAATCCGTTTGACTTTGCCAGAATTTTGAACGGTATATATGTAGATGCCATGCCCCTCAGTTTCGCAAGCAAACCAAACTGGCGTATCCACGAATTTCCCGTTACGTTTTCTGGTAGATAAACTTATATAATGATCGTTACCTGAAAACATTTGAAAACGACTTTTTAAAAAAACAAGGTTATCGGAAAATTTATCATAAGTTTTTAGGAACTATTTTACTTATCAACCACTCGCCAGCAAAACGTGCAAAATAAATTATAGCACGGTAGCCTACCAAAGCTTATGAAGATAACTACTTAAGTTAGTGTCGACACATTTTTCCAGAGGAAAAGCCAATGGCCATCAAAAAAAATTTTCCCCGTTGGGTGCTTTACTATTACGCCGCTGCTTACGTATTTATCTTCAGTGCAGCCGTTTATATCGCTAGTTGAGTTAGACTACCTGTCGGTTTGCAAAACCAGCTCGTTTGAGTTGATCCAAAATTCATTTAAATTAACCACATTATCATGGTCATGCGTGAGATCTACCCAGCTTTGTATGAAACGTCGGTATCCGTGGAACACCATCCACAGACCACCAACTTCATTTAGGCTTTTAGCAAAGGTCCATATTTCTATGATATGTTTGGGTTTTAACTCTTCAACCTTTCGGACCTCATAGTGCTGAAGAATAAGATCCCGCAACGGATTTGTATATTTACCGGTTGCATGCTCCCCATAAATAGCAAACTGGGTTATTTGTTTTTCAATGTCGCGGTAGACGAGTAAGCGATGTTGAGCATGGGGATCGTTTTGGGTTTTTAATGGGTCAAAATTCATTGCTGTTGCTTTTGTAATTAACTCTAATATTAGTATCGGGTACCATTTACACGTTCGGAGCTTAATTGGTAGCCTATTGATAAGTCACCTAAGCCTTTTTTCAAATAAACTAAGATCCTCTGATAATCTTTTGATAATTCTAAAGGGAAAAAGTTGATCGCTACTATAGAGCTTACTGATGTTCAACTAAGTGCATGTATTGGCGAACATAGCGCTGATGAGATTTTGCCTGAAATACACATATTAGACCTCGTGTTAACCGTAAACCCTGATTTAGTATGTACAGAAACTGACAAGATGTCTGATGTCTTCGATTACGATCCTGTACTAGATCAGATATACAGATTAACAAAGGGCAACCGATACGAAACACAGGAGTATTTAATATCGTTAATTGCACGCAGCTGCGCACATTTTAGGGAAGTCATTAAGGTTGATGTTTCGATTAAAAAAATGAGTAAAGGTGCGGTTAAAGGCAAACTTGGCGTAAGGTTGGTTCTGGATGAAGGGGGCTTAAAGAGATTACGCGCCGTACCCAATTAAACAATTTTAGGCTAACACAACATACATTGCTGTTACTGAATGGTTTGTTGGATCGCTAACAACCTATTATCTACTATGCGTCAATTTAGTCACCGCTATTAGGGTGGTAAAATATTCAGTCGGATCTAATTAAATAAAGAGAGGTCCAGTTGCAGAGGGACATAACGTGGTGTTTGGAGGATCTGATGAGGAAGTCTATCTTAGCTTTAGCATTTGTATTATTTCTAACAAATTATGCAAAAGCTCAAGATTTGCTGGAGCCGAGTCCTGATATATCTGCAAAGCGAGTAGTGGAAATACAGCTAACGGCTCTCCAACAAAACGATAGTCCTTCAATTGACGCTGGTATAGTACAGACATGGGCTTTCGCCCATCCTGACAATAAACGTCATACCGGTCCGCTTTCCAGGTTTGCTGCAATGGTTAAGAGTCCGTATTATAAAGACATGATAAACCACTCCAAACACACTATTAATTCACTTGTGAAAACAAATCAGTATGCGCTGTTTAAGGTAGTTATTATTTCTAAGGAAAATATCAAGTCGACCTTTAAATGGGAATTGGTAAGAGCGAAAACTGGTTCTTTAAGTGGTGCTTGGATGACTATTTCAGTGTCGCCTCCGCTACGGGCAGAGGGGTCCATATAACGTCCATTTACATATGCGGTCAATCATGAGATTGGTAAACCATCCTCATTAAATTCGCCAATCCTGCAAATACCTTCTTGGTTACCATTGCCGTTATAGCAAAAATACTGGACGTGTTTAGTTGGTAAACCATAACTTCTTGTTACGTAGTTACCATTTTCATCCTTCTGGTTTTGCCACATATCCGCCCATTTGGCTATCTCGAGCCCCTTAAATAACCTCCCTTCCTTTTCAGCTATTTTTAAATCCGTCGGGGATATCCAAATATAATCTTCTTCTGCATGAGTTAGAGCGATTGCTGAAGATAGTATACGGTGCCCATATACTCTGCACCTGCTCTCCAACTCATCACTGTTAACGGCCTTGCTAACGATATCCGTGAGCCAACTCAGCCAAGGCAGGGTCAAACCATAGCTTTCTTTAAAATGCGTTATTACCGAACCCATAACGTTGCAAGCGTCTAAGATGCTCGCTCCTTCATCTTCTACAGCATTACACTTTGGCAATTGCCAATTGCCAGCATTGTTCCGGATTAAAAGAATGTTATCATCGACGTCTTCGATTAGAACTTGTGCTTCTTCAATGCAGTCCACGGGTTTTTCGTGAATAGCTGCAAATCGGCCATCTCCACGATGATACGGCACCACATGCTTAGTATCCTCAGATAGGAAGTCGTGCAATGAAGAGGGATAAATTGTTGGACCGCAGGCAGGGGGCGACGATTTTGCATGAAATTTCATATAAAGCCCACAACGGTCAGAATTGCTATAGTTTGGTCGAGGCTCATGCCACAGGAAACCGTTCATTAGAACGACATCGCCCTTTTTTAGTAGCGGATCAACTAGTTCAATTTGGGCTGGCGCTGGAACCCTCGCCGCATCAACTTGATGCACGCGACCGTCCGATGGTAAGACAATCGATTTTCGATGAGAACCGGGAGCGACGGTTAGAGGGCCGACCGTTTCGGTATAATCAATGAATGGTATAACCGCGAACATCCAATTTATGTTCGAGCCAACACATCTCCAGGGTTTGTAGTCATAGTGGGCACCACTACCGTTTACGAAAGGCTTATCACTAACGCCTGCACCGGGAGGCCGCATAATGGACCAGTATTGCGCTAATACGGCGGGCTCGCCAAAAAGATCTTCAACAGCGGCTAGGATAGCTGGATGAGCCAAGCTAACTTCAGCTATCTCAGGGTGTTTATCTAATACACGTGGACCCATGGAGTGTATCCCAGGAGCAGGATACGCTGGGCCCTTATGAAACGTATCGTAGTCGCCTTTGCGAAATGCTGCACGGATCGGCGTAGACAAACGCTCTACTTCTTGATTTGTCAAAACCCCCCGGAGGACATGAAACCCATTTTTTTCAAATTCTTCTTTCATAGCCTTGCCTTATTGATTTATAGAAAAATAAACTGATTGGTACTAAGGTAAAGTAGCTTTCTCTGTGCCTAACAATGATGTTCTGAACCGATCCTTCAAGTAACTCCCACTACTTGATGGAAGGACAAATTTAAGTTTTTCATATTTTATTTTGGCAATAGCCACGACTGGTCCTGGCTCATCAAAGAGAAACGATTTTAAGCCTTCAGCCTCTTCTAAATTGTCGACAGTGCGGACAGACTTTATTCCGGAGGCCTCTGCAATCGCGGCAAGATCAGTTGGTCCCGATGTATGGGTGAGTTGGGCACCGGTCTCGCCAAAACGGTTATTATCTAATACCAAAATAGCCAAATTGGGGGTTGGTTTCCATGCGATGGTCGAAAAAGCACCCATACCCATCAACATTTCACCATCACCGGTAATGACTAGAATCCGTCGTTTTTTTTGTGCCTGGGCAAGGCCGTAACCAATCATCGCTGCACCTCCCATAGCTCCCCAAACATACATGTTATATTCATGGTCCCCCGCTGCCGCTACATCCCAGCATGGAGAACCAAGGCCTGCGACCACCGCTAAGCTGTCTGGACGTGCATCAAGAAGTGATTTAACAAATGGGCGTCGGGAAATTTCATTTGTCATTTGGCCAACTCCCTAAAATCTTTTGCTCCGAGCAGTTTTTGCGACAACAAAATTGCGCACATTTGCTGTGAGTCGAATGCTAATCGTGCCATGTTTTCAACAGCAGGAGCGACTTGCTCAGGCTCTTCAGCACGATGTAGCCGCATCCCCATAGCTTCCAAGCAACCTGGTGTCCCCTGCCCCATAGGCACCTGCCATGGGTTAAATTCCCCATATTCACCACGCATTGTAACAATAATCAGAAT
>PBCW01000039.1 GCA_002718015.1 Rhodospirillaceae bacterium | reverse complement strand
CGGGTGCAGAATTTGCGATATGTGCATTATACGCAGCCGATGGGCCGTAATAATGGACAAAGTAGTCAGCCTAAAAGCCCCGGGGGGGGGTTTTTGGCCCCGGTATCTTTGATGGAAATAGCTTTAAAATCTGTTTGTAAACACGCTTCTTCTTCGAAGTCTATTTCGAGGTAGCTCCAGCATGCCCGGAACCAAAAAAAAAGATTAGGATATGAAGCCTTTAGCTTAAGAAGATAACACCTTTGCCTTTTGTTCTATTTTACTGGTTGCAAGAATAGGGTAGGGATGAAAGGAGATTTAAAATTGGATATTACAATACGAAAGTTATCTAAATACATTGGTGCCGAGGTACGGGGCGTGGACTTTTCAAAGCCTTTCGATGGAGAGGTAAAAAATATCCTCAATAACGCCTTAACCGAAAATGTAGCTCTGGTTATCAAAGATCAAAATTTTGATGCAGATATGTTTGTGAATGCGGCCTGTGTGTTTGGAAAACCTACTCGACAAAACTTTACTAAGTTTGCCTGTAAAGAACAGCCAATGGTTTCTTACGTCTCAAATACGTTTAAAAGTGCTGAGGGGAAAAGAGTATATCACTCTACCTATTGGCATAGCGATCATGTTAACCGCCAAGAACCACCGAAGTATACTGCGCTTTATGCACTTGAAATGCCGGCAAGCGGAGGAGGAGATACGGGTGTCTTCAATACTTCTGCAGCTTTTGAATCATTATCGGCCGGGTGGCAAAAAAAATTAAAGTCACTGAGAGGCATCCACGGGTTTAAAGGCTCATCAAAAACAGCCGTATCTCACAAGTTGGGGGTATCTCAAAAACTAATAGAGGACATACCTGTGACCCACGACCTGGTCAGGCAGCATCCCGATACGGGGAAGCTGGCAATATATTTACACCAAGGCAAGCTAAAAAACTTTCTGGGAATGCAAGGAAAAGAGAGCCAAGAATTAATATCAAAAGTATTTGAGCTTACGCTAAAACCAGAGTTTATTTATCGCCATCAATGGCAGTTGGGTGACATGTTAATTTGGGATAATAGGCAGAGCATGCACCAATCCTACCGAGACTACAAATTGAGTGAGACGCGAACTTTATTCCGTATTATCGGTGGTTCGGAGAAGCCTCTATCGCGACTAGAAGAAGCAAAAAATGCAATGCGTACCTAAGCAATTAACAATCCTAATCATGCCAAACCAACGTTTTCAACGTGAGCAAATCTCATGACGGCTCATGGAAACAAGCTCTACTGAAAAATTCCACAGACTTTAATTTTAAAGTTATTGATTAATGCGCATAAAGAAACCATCGTTAATATTTTTCCTTTCCGTATGTTTCCTGTTTGGCTGTCATAGTATTGGATATGCGGATACACTTTGGAGCAAACTAAAGTCTGGCGATCACTTTGTTTTAATTCGGCACGCTCTTGCACCGGGTTACAGTGATCCTGCTAACTTTGACGTGGAGGATTGTAAAACACAGCGTAACCTAAGTGACGAGGGTCGCCAGCAGGCGAAGAGTATCGGACGCCTTTTTCATTCAAATAGAATAAATACTGCAATACTACTTTCTAGTCAGTGGTGCAGATGCTTAGAAACTTCAAGATTGTTTAATCTTGGGAAAGTAGCGGAATTACCTGCTCTCAACTCATTCTTTGAAAACCCAGATAGGGAGCTAATCCAGACCAAAGCGTTACTAGAATGGGTGAGAAGTGCGCCGCTCAAGAAACCGACAGTTCTTGTAAGCCATCAGGTAAATATAGTGGCGTTGACAGAGGTCTCGCCTGAATCAGGAGAAATTATTTTCGTGCGCAGATTAGTTGACGGATCACTTTCTGTGATTGGCAGTATTCAAACACTAGAATAGCCTAAAATATTAAAAATCTTGTTACTATTGGAGCTATTTTTTTATTTACGAATATCTCGCTTGGGTATCGATACGTTAACGCATGCGGCACCATTGTCTTGGCAATGGTAAGTCGTGGAAATCGTTCGAGCGTAAAATGTTGAATAAATAGACCAACATAGTAATGCAACTAAAATCAGAGGCTGGCTAAACTTATAAATGCTCTCAACGCTTGATGCACAACCATTCGGATTTTCTACGTATAACTTTTGAATGACAATACTCATTATCAGATTTAAGCCAATCACCAGTGTTGTTATTAAAAATAATTCATCGACAAATTTTAAGTAATGAGTGATCGGAATTTGACCTGACAATGAAAACCTCACGGCCAAAGTCGTAAGAAACAGAGTTATTTGCCCGCCTATTCGCCAGTCGGCATTGGGACTGAATTTGAGAGTGAGAAAATAATTTAAGACCGTAGAAAATACTAAGACTACGGCAAGCGGTAGAAGCATTTTTTGCGCGGGATCCATATAATTGTGCTGCAATATAAAATGAAATTTGTTGTGAGAGAAAACCGAAGTATGACTGCTTAATCGATGGTCCTGCGACTCAACCACATATTTATCTTTAAGTAACCAAGGTCCTTTAACCACTTGCTCTTCTTCTTGTCCGTGTCCAAATTCAAAGGAAGTTGGCGTAAATACCATTTCATGAACTTCATGTGTGAATGCGCTAATATCCAGTGTCAGGTCAAGATCGCCGAATGGATATTCATGTATGTCTGCGTCAAAGGCGATTTTAGCAACAAATTTCTCAAAAACCTCGACCGTACCATCATCGAATGTCTTTAGTGTCCGAAAATCGGTAATTCTAGGCATTATTTCATTTGATATGATGAATTTCGGATGCCATGTGTCGTCTAGAATTTTGTCTAATTTGGAACCTGTGAAAGTGGTTTCCTGATATTGTTTTTTCAGGCGTTCGACTAGTGCTGGATCTTGCCAATCCAAAATTATTTCAGCCTCTACTCGATACGTGCTGTTGCTTAAATCAACATTATATATACGATCTATTAGAAGCATCACTTCAACCGGTCGCGCATCGCTTTTATCGGCGCCAAGTTTGTTATGGTGGGTTGGTCCGGCAAACGCTGATGCGCAAAAAATGAAAAGCCCGCCTAAATATAAAACTAATTTCTTCATCAAAATTGGTCCCAGTAAATATTCCGAAAACACAATAGGCTTTCTAGAGGTCGTTTGCTACACAAGTAGACGACATGCCTTTTGAAGCGAAGTTTGAAAAATTGAATTTAAGTATGTGTGTGCGGTAAGTATTTTTCGCATTAGTTGGCTCGTATCGGGGCACTGTGTTTTTTCTGCTTTGAGGTAGTAATCAATGAAAGATAAAAGACCAACTTTGTAAAGATAAAGAATTAACCCGTCTATGATAGCTAAGAAACATGGCAAGAACATCAAACCACTTACCAAGTTGCCAGCGCTTTCGACTATTATTTTATTTGAAATATTAGTCAGCACTGAAGGTAAAGGGTCCGCAAAGTAGCTAAGTCTTCTTATGGCAAAAATATTCATGTATCCCGATTGCAGGTAACTGCTTAAAGCTCTTCGAAACTTATGAAAGTAAGGGGTTTTTCAGGAACGGTAACTCCTTTAGAAAAATAACAATACGGCTACACATTTTGAAACAGGGCGACTTTATCGAACGGGGTGCAGAGCCCGAGAGAACACCGGCACTGCTCAGAGGTGGCACGTCCGACGGATGTCATAATATTGTGCACTAGCTCAATAAAACGAAGGAAAACAGTAATGGAAAAAGTGTGGGCTGAGACAACGCGGCTGTCTCGCGAAGAAACGTTTTGTGATAGCCGCCTTAAAAGCTTTTTAGATGCTTAACCTCACATCGATTATTTATAGGGGCGGGGTACCGAATTTCCTAATACATATCATCAGGCATTTTCTTCGTATAAGTTGGCTAAAAAAGATGTAAGAGTTTTGAAACGGCGATGGGTCTGCGCAGGCATTCCAAAGCCTGCACAGAATATCTAAACTACTAGCAATTATTATTGCTCTAATTGAGCAATGAGCTTTTTAGCTAATTTTTTTGATTTGCCTACAAATTTTACCTTTTTGATCTTTGCAAGGTTAGATTTATCCTTACCAACCACAACAAATCCGATCATGCCCATAGCTTTGTGAGGTGTGCACCAATAAGCATAGATGCCTGGTGTTTTGAATGTATACTTGGCATCTTTCGACAGCTTTGACTTAAACTTCTTAACGCCGTCAGGAACGCCGTTTTTCAATATGAATTCAACGTTATGACCCTTGCTTTTTGACTTCCAAAAAACGGTATCGCCAGCGGACACATACGCGATTTGGTTAGAATAAACGTTTCGGTCGCGACCTTGTTTGTTTAACATATCAATGTTTATTTCGGCAGCGCTAACAGAAGAGCTCAAACATATGGTAAATAACAGACCTATTAAACGTGACATTTTTACACCTCGGGAGTTTAATTGAGACCTAGATATCGGGATCGCATGCCTAGATTGAAAGTCTGTGCGACAAAATGCCCGCAAGTGTTTTTGTGTTTCATTGAAGTGCAAGAATTAAACATGCTGTCTCAAATAGAAAATGTTATTCGCATCCAGGTCTACAGAGAAGTCGAGAAACTGATTTAGTATAGTGTTACAAGTTTAGGGTGGTCTGATACGGTGTTGAAATGAGATCTCATTTACAGCTATTTTCATGACTTTGTCTCAAAATGCTGCGTATGCCCTGTTGATATAAGGCATCATGCTTTACAGTGTTTTAGAGATTTAAAAGCGATTATTCCGATTATTAATTTGTGTAAGGTGAACATGTATATAGCGATGAATAGGTTTAGTATCGTTCCGGGGCGGGAAACCGAATTTGAAACACTATGGCAGGACCGGGAGACGCACTTGGAGCAAGTGCCGGGATTTTTGGATTTCCATCTTGTGAGAGGAGAGAAACAAGACACTTCTACCCTTTACGCCTCACATAGCACATGGGAATCAAAAGCCGACTTTTTAAACTGGACAAAGTCTGAAGCATTTAGACAAGCACATAAGAACGCGGGAGAGAATGGTGACTTGTATATCGGGCATCCAGTTTTCGAGGGATTTGATGTGGTCATCTGACTTTTGTGTTTCCTAACTTCACCTAAAAATTCTGAGAAACATATAATAACAGCATAAATAATTTTAAAAGGGGGGGAAAAGAATGGTTGAAAATGAGGAAACGACATTCATAGAAACAGAACCCTACGAAGTTGGTTTTGGAAGTCACTACGATGAACACTTAAAACCACTTGTTAACGATTTTGAAAGTCGCAGGCAGGAAGCGGTAAAAAAATTTAAAAAAAGATTGGTGCTTTCCATCGTTGGAGCACCAATTTCTGTGGTTCTCTCTTTTATTGTTGTTTTTGATGTACTTGATACCGATCCGGAGTCTTTCTGGAGCGAAATTTATTTTTGGGGAGTGCTTTTTTTCATCTTAGCGGTTGTGGGGTTCGTTTATTCCTCAATTGCAACCTACAAAGGTTCAATCAAGGAGGAGATATTCCCGCGTATCATCTCTTTCCTCGGCGAATACAGTTTTGATGCCGAGCCTGGCAATCAAATGGAAAGATTTGCAAGCTCCCAGATAACTCCGAGTTATGATCGAGAAACTAGTGAGGATTTGACGACCGGCACCTACAAAGGCGTTAGTATAGAATTTTTTGAGACGGAGTTGGAGGTTAGACAACGGACTAGTAGAACGCGGTCCTACAAAACTATTTTCGATGGTGTCGTCATCAGTCTGTCCGTCAAAAAGTCATTCGAAGGACATACGATAGTTTTGCGCGATCGAGGCTTAGTGGGAAATTTTTTGAAATCAAAGTTTGGAACCTCGTTAGAGAAAGCAGGTCTAGAGGATCCCAAATTTGAAAAGATGTTTGAGGTTTTCACAAATGATCAAGTCGAGGCTCGATATTTGTTAACTACCTCTTTTATGGAGCGCCTCTTGGATTTAAATGACATTTTTAAAGGAAAAGGGGTTCAATGTAGTTTCTATGAAAAAACACTATTAATTACCATCCCAAGCAACAAAGATTTATTTGAGGCGGGCTCCATTTTTAAACGCGAAGATTTCATTGATGATGCGAAGGCTCTATTGAAAGAAATGAACCTGATATTTTCGGTTGTTGATATTCTCAAGTTGGACCAGGACATAGGACTTTAATGCTTGGCTGTACAACAAACATAAAATAAAAAAATTAAATGCGGCTTGAACTGTTTTTTCTCATTGATTCTGGACATGGCGACAATTGGCTATCTGTCAGGTTCTAATTCTAGACGTGCGGTCTAATTGGTATTAGATAATAAAATTTAGCCTACACATGTAATTGCTATTAAATATTGAATCTGTATAAAAGCGTTTTGTTTTACTTTTGGCGCAAGCTTATACCTGTAAATTTGTGAACGGACTTCAATGCAACTTAGAAATTGGCAGAAAGAGATCATCGAACAGTTTCCGGTGATAATACGCCAGCATCGCCGCTTTATTTTAAAAGCGCCCACCGGTGCGGGAAAAACTGTACTCGCCAGCGAGATTGTCGAGAGGTTCTATAAAGGCAAGAACATTATTGTTTTATGCCACCGACTAGTTTTATTGGAGCAATTAGAAAAAGCTCTTAGTAAGAAACATCGGGTAAAGAAGCTATCGGTATCCGATGAAGGGCCGGCTTTTGATGGGTATGAAATTCTCCTCTCTACTAATATGCGAGCAAAAGACGTGCTTGAGGATGCAATACCTAAGGCAGATTTAATCATTGTTGATGAGGCCCATCGCGTTTCTCCGAACGGTAAGGGGTACAAGCGAATCATCGATGACTTCGAGAAGCGAGGAAAGAAAGAAGCATGTTTCATGGGGCTGACGGCATCTCCGGAGCGTCGTACTGGAGATCAACGGGATCAATTACATTTGGCATTTGATACTATAATTGATTGTGCAGATATCGAAACATTGATTGAGGAAGGTATTCTGGTTCCGCCCACTTATCGTCCACACTTTATTCATGACCTTGATCTTACCGGGATCGATATTAGTTCGGGTGATTTTCCAGTTTCTAAGCTTGCGCCGGCAATCGTTAAGTCTTCAATGATTGATTATGCGCTTGATATTTACCGAGAAGAGCGGGAAAACGTATCACCAAAGCCGATTTCAGCATGGTTTTGTCCTGATGTAACGGTGGCAGAGGCTACGGTTGAGAGTATCCGGCTATTTGGTATCGAGACCGCTCTTGTGACTGCCCAAACCCCTATTGGTGAACGCATGAAGCTTCTGAAGAGTCATGAAATGGGCGAGATCGAGGCAATGGTTTCGGTTGGGGTTTTGGCGGAGGGTTGGGACAACCCACAATGTAATATTATCGTTCATATGCGGCCAACATTATCGAAGGTCTTGTGGGGGCAGTCAGTTGGACGGGGTTTGCGGTCGGCACCCGGTAAAGAAAAATGCGTAGTCATTGATGTTAGCTCAAATTGGAGCACGTTTGGTCCAGTTGAGAAATTGCAGTGGAGTTTGTGGAGCCATCGACGTTCATACATGCAGTATATGAACCGGTTTAATTGGATTGGTCAGCAGCAGCATGGTGAAGATAGTAACGATACCTTCATGCTCTGTGAGAACCAACTGCCAAGCAAATATCGCTGTTCCCATATCTATAAAAAGAATACTTACAGTGATGACACCTGTCCGGTTTGTGGCTCATATGCAGCTATCGATATTCATAAAGAACAAAATCTTGACAGCACACTAAATGAAATAGGTCTTCACCGGTTATTTTTTGATCGTGTGGCTAAAGTTTATGAGGAAATGGACTTATCGGTTTGGGCCAGCCTTGGAGGCACGGCCTGGAAAACAGCTAATGCTAAGGAGCAAATTTTTCTGTCATTCTGCAAGGCTTTTGGAGAGGTTTCTGGCGAAGCAACCAACTCGGAGTCGCACTTTTGGGACGTCGCATTGGACGTGGAAGCTAACATTAGAGGCTATCTTGTTGAAAATAAATTGCAGCTCAAAAAGCAAGAAAACTTTGAGCTATCTCTCATTGCTGATGGTATGTTAGCTGGGAAGGAAATTAGAACCCTCCAGGCTCACTACGGTATTTCTCTTTGTGGTGAGGTGTTTCAGACACACTCGGTGGTTGAAAGTGAACGCAAATACCAGAAAGCATTGAAAGTTGCTGAACGTCTTGCAGTAATGGGATGTTCTTCAAAAGATAATCTGCCGTATTTTAACGCCGCTGACCATCTTTCCAAAAAATAAACAATGCTTGCAATACTATGGTAGTAAGGCAATCCTTTGTTAAAGACGTTTTTAAGTTATATTGGAGTTCAGAAATCTAAACTCTGCGAGCATTGTCTGCAGAAAATGTATTCTCCCAGTTTAGAATCTCGGAATAACATCCGCCGCTAGAATTCCAGCCTTGTCCGCTTCACCTACGCCAAGTAAGAAGGAAACTTCCTCCATACCTGATCCTTGCAATTTGTCTATTCCTGTACAGATTTGCTCTTCATTTCCCATAAGACACAATTCACGGTGGCGTTCACTGTTTTTATCGGATTGACTAATAAAATCGTTCCAGGCGGATTCTGGAGAAGAACCAAAGTGAACTACTGTATTTACGTACGCACGTTTTATAGTAGCAGGATCTCGTTTAATTAGATCGCATTCAGCCATTATGTGAGACCACCCAGTAGACAATTGTTCAATAGGGGTGTGCAGGCCTGATGCTTGCCAGCCGTCTCCAAATTCTGCAACTCTAGCTGCTGGCCGACCACCGGCACTCCAACTTGCAATCCAAATTGGCATCCTTGGCTTTTGCACCGGCTTAGGTGTAACGCTGACGTTTTTAAATGACCAGAAATCCCCGCAAAAAGATACCATGTCATTTTCCCAAAGCCGTCTTATGGCACGAATTCCCTCGTCCAGCATTTTACCTCGTTGGTTGAATGGAATGCCCAGAGCTTCAAACTCCTTTTCATAAGAACCTGTAGCAAAAGCTGTGACTAAACGGCCTTCAGATAACGCATCCAGCATAGCAAATTCTTTTGCAACCACTATGGGGTGACGCAATGGAACCTGATAAGCGGAAAACCCAATTTGCAGGTGTTTCGTGGCGGCGCATAATACTGCTGCGGCGCTTACGGAATGAAAATTAGGATTATTGTGATAGAAGTGATCGGTGACATAAATACCATGAAATCCAAGTGCTTCNGTGCTTTTTGCAAAGGCCTGTATTTCAGCGGCTGATACNGGTTTATCGGTGCCTGAAGTCAAACTGATGCTGAATTTCATAATATTTTTCCAAAACGATTTATGNTCAATGGCTTTTCNGGGTTATATCTTGGCAAATCAATCGTCCACATTNAAAANAGATTATCAAGTTTTGAACTTTGGTCCTTCTAAAATTTTGATNCGCTACAGTNATATTTTNNTTCCTTCCATGCCAGCAAGAAAAATANCGNACACAAAACGATTTNCCCTGTTGTACGGTTTTACGATAAATACGATGTCAGAACGGTNCAAATGNAATTTATTGGATAANGGTTTACCCGTTGTGACCTGATAATANAACATNTGTAGCTNGTGGCATTGCATACGTTTAAGTTNTTTGAACGTTAANNAATGATAATTTTTGTCTCTTCCGAGGCTCGTACTTGACTNTTATACTGCAGAAATCTGATCAAGAATAATACTGGTAGGAGAGNATGGTATGCAGCTGAAGGACAAGGGNCTTTTTCGCGAGCAATGCTATGTTAATGGCGAGTGGGTGGATGCTGATAGGGGGGCAACATTTGATGTAATTAATCCTGCCAACAATCAAAGGTTGGGGTCCGTGCCTAAAATGGGTGCAGCTGAGACACGGCGCGCAGTGCAATNTGCAAGCGATGCCTATCCTGCCTGGCGTNCTCTTACAGCGAAAGAGCGGGGNGCGATATTACGCAAATGGTACGAACTNATGCTTCAACATCAAGAAGATCTCGCCCTGTTGATGACCTCCGAACAAGGAAAACCTCTTCCGGAAGCCAGAGGCGAANTTTTGTATGGGGCCGCTTTTATTGACTGGTTTGCGGAGGAGGGNAAGCGAACNTACGGTGACACAATACCACAACCCAACAATGATTGGCGGATTGTAGTGTCAAAAGAACCCATCGGTGTTTGTGCGGCTATAACGCCCTGGAATTTTCCTAATGCTATGATTGCCCGGAAAGTGGGGCCAGCTCTCGCTGCCGGGTGTACTATGGTTGCTCGTCCAGCATCTCAAACNCCGTTCTCTGCNCTGGCCATGGCTGAATTAGGGGCGCGTGCAGGGATTCNAAAAGGCGTTTTTAGCGTTATAACCGGTTCATCTACTGAGATGGGGAAAGAACTGACCCACAGTAAAATAGTCCGNAAGTTGACTTTCACGGGTTCCACAGAAATTGGCAAACTGCTTATGGAACAGTCAGCCAGNACTGTTAAAAAGATTAGTTTGGAACTAGGCGGTAACGCCCCATTCATTGTATTTGATGACGCAGATTTAGATGCCGCTGTTGACGGTGCGATGGCATCGAAGTTCCGGAANACCGGACAAACTTGTGTTTGTGCCAATAGGATTTTGGTCCAAGACGAAGTTTACGATGAATTTGCTGNAAAATTGACGCAAGCCGTNAGNGGAATGAAAGTTGGAGATGGTGCAGAAGACGGTGTTAATCAGGGACCAATGATTGATATGGCGGCTGTGGAAAAGGTTGAAGAACATGTTCAAGATGCCCTGAATAGGGGTGCTCGAGTAATAACNGGAGGTAAGCGTCATGNACTTGGCGGCACATTTTACGAGCCAACAGTATTAGCAGATGTTACTCCTGAAATGCNTATTGCTCATGAGGAAACTTTCGGGCCAGTAGCGCCATTATTCCNCTTCAACAATGAGATTCAAGCGATTGAAATGGCNAACGACACTGAATTTGGCTTAGCAGGTTATTTTTATAGCCGGGACGTTGGGCGCATTTGGCGCGTCTCAGAGGGTTTAGAATTCGGCCTAGTGGGGGTGAATGCTGGTGTCATATCAACTGAGGTGGCACCTTTTGGGGGAATGAAAGAATCCGGTATTGGCCGTGAAGGGTCTTACCAAGGAATAGAAGAGTATCTTGAGATAAAATATATTTGTATGGGCGGCATAGANTCATAATGAATGCAGCCATAACTAAATGTTGTAGAACCTAAAGCAGGNGTCATGGCAGCCATTTGGCTTTCCATGAAACACCGTCATAAAAATGGATCTTTAATACAAAAACTCAGGATGGGTTTTAGTGGAAAGTGTCTCACATGATNAAAGAAACAGCATGCTCTGAATTTGACTATGATTTATTTGTGATAGGCGGTGGTTCTGGCGGTGTGCGCTGTGCCCGATTTTCCGCACGAAAGGGTGCTCGTGTCGGCATTGCCGAAGAGAATTATTGGGGGGGNACTTGTGTAAACGTNGGGTGTGTGCCGAAGAAGTTATTTACCTATGCCTCTCATTTTTCTGAAGATGTAAAAGCTGCGAAAGGTTTTGGCTGGTACGTGGATAAGCCCGGTTTTGATTGGCCGACGCTGCGGGAAAATAANGATAGTGAGATAACACGGCTTAATGGTATTTACAGAAAACTTCTGGAAAATGCTGGCTGTGACACGTTTTTTGACAGGGCTATTGTTGTTGATCCGCACCGGGTTCGCGTTGGAAGTCAGGAGTTCAGTTCTAAGTTTATCGTAATAGCCACCGGTGGGTGGCCNTCCGTACCAAGCTTCCCTGGTAATGAGCATGTCATCACATCAAACGAAATGTTTCACAACGAATCATTCCCAAAGAATATTGTTATCGTAGGAGGTGGATATATTGCTGTTGAGTTCGCGGGTATTATGCATGGTCTCGGTGCCGATGTTNTACAACTTTATCGCGGGCCTATGTTTTTACGCGGTTTCGACGAAGAGGTGCGGCAGCATTTGGCCNTAGAGATGGTGAANAAAGGCATTGATCTCCGCTTTAATGAAGATATTCTNTCNATAGACAGACACGGTTCTGGCCTGCACGCCCAGGTAAAATCTGGAGAGAAAATTAAAACACAAATGGTAATGTACTGCACTGGTCGCCAGCCGCTTAGTCATGGGATGGGGCTTGAAGAGGTTGGTGTTGAGCTTTCACAAAGCGGGGCAATTGTGGTTGACGATGACTTTAAGACTTCTGTTGATTCAATTTACGCGTTAGGAGATGTGATAGACAGAGTAGCCTTNACACCTGTAGCGTTGGCTGAGGGCACAGCCTTATCAAAATTACTCTTCGATAATGAANCCGTTTCCATGGACTACGACTATATCCCNACAGCGGTCTTCAGTAACCCGAATATTGGCACAGTTGGTTTTACCGAGGGTGAGGCAACACAGAAATTCCAAAAGATTCGCGTCTATACCTCTCGNTTTACTCCAATGAAGCATACGTTGTCCGGGATGGATGAGAAATCATTTATGAAGATCATCGTTGATGATGGCTCAGATAGAGTAGTTGGAGTTCATATGGTTGGCCCNGAAGCAGGTGAAATAATGCAAGGGGTGGGTGTTGCNATCAAAGCTGGCGCTACTAAGGCCCAATTTGATGCCACGATCGGGATCCACCCCACCAGCGCAGAAGAGCTGGTAACGATGCGGGAAGAGAGAGAATAGAGAGAATAGAGTTTTAGGCGCAGACNACTCCCCNGTAANAAAGAGATGTTAGATGGATCCGCTTACACAAGGGCTAATAGGCGCAAGTGCACCGCAATTNCTGACATCTAAATGTCNATCAATTGCTTGGGCCGGGTGTTTTGGCCTTATCGCCGGAATGGCGCCNGATTTNGATGTGNTGATACGCAGTTCGTCGGATCCCCTTCTGTTNCTGGAATATCACCGCCAATTTTCGCACTCGATTATTTTTATTCCGATTGGCGGACTTCTAATTGCTGGCATTCTCCATTTTCTATTTCGAAAAAAAACTCAATTCTCTTTCCGAGAATCGTGGATTTTTTGTACNCTTGGCTTTGGAACTCATGGGTGCNTGGACTCATTTACCTCGTATGGAACAATGTTGTGGTGGCCATTCAATGANGAGCGCGTTGCCCTGAACATAGTTTCGATAGTTGATCCATTATTTACAATCCCGGTTTGCTTACTTCTTTGCNTGGGGGTNTTCCGTAGCCAAAAAAGATATAGTGCAGCAGCTTTAGTGTGGGCGACGGTATATTTGAGTGTTGGTTTNATGCAGCGCGAACGNGTGACCAATNTCGGGTATCAAATTGCTGAAGGTCGAGGTCACTCGCCAAGTAGACTTTTCGTTAAACCAAGCTTTGGGAACATATTAGTCTGGAAAGTTATTTATGAGGCGAATGGGCACTTTTTTGTAGACGCTGTTCGTGCNGGCACAGAAGGCTTTGTTATAANNGGAGAGTCAGTTCGTATGCTTAACTTGGCTCGAGATTTTCCTCGGTTAAATAGGAATTCTCGGCAGGCAAAAGATNTTAGGCGATTTGAGCGTGTTACAAATGGTTATTTGGCAGTTGATCCGGTAATGCCCGCGCGNATTATTGATATNNGGTACTCNATGATTCCCAANAAAATTGATCCACTTTGGTCAATAGAAATTCANGAACAGTACGACGCGTCTATAAAACTCCAATCACATAGGCGAGATTCAACTGAAAAACTTTTACATTTATGGNGTTTGATNATCGCCTCANATTGANNTCTATNCTCAGTTTTTCCGCCATTATGTGNCTTGCCTGAGGNNTAGTTCACCCCNACTACNTCGCCNAATGTNGCTCCTATTTCTTCATTNAACACCAAATTNGCATATTTATCGAGATCGGTTGGATCTCGATTGAGNATGACNAGTTGCGCGCCATTCTGTCGGGCAGTGATGGGGAACGTGGCGGCTGGGAATACTTTTAGTGAAGAGCCAACTGCTATCATGAGGTCGCAAGCAAGTGTTTCTATTTGAGCTGCGNGCATTTTTTCTTTTGGCATTGGCTGCCCAAAAGAGACTGTTGCTGTTTTGATAATTCCACCGCAGTNTNGACAATNTGGGGCNANTCCATCCTTTAAATACATCTCTCGTATCCANTCNAGTTCGTGCCTANNNTTGCAGTTNAGNCANGTTGCGTAAGTGGAGTTGCCGTGAAGTTCTATAANATCNTTCTCTGGCACACCNGATTTTTGATGAAGGCCATCGGTATTTTGGGTAATGACTACTGACGCTTTACCCCTTTGTATCAAACTGCTTACAGCTCTGTGGCCACGGTTGGGTTCGGCATTAATCATGTCATCATGCCGGAAGAAACGCTGCCGCCAATATTCGTTGCGNCAATCCGCACTTTCTATGAAATCTTGAAACATCACCGGTTTGAATTTTTCCCAGATCCCCCCCTTTGAACGAAAGTCTGGGATGCCTGACTCGGTTGAGATNCCCGCACCTGTAAAAAAAACAATCCGCTGACTATTTTTCAATAGCTTTGCAAGTCGTGCCATACTTTGTTCAGAATTTTTCATTTGTCTTNTGTNATTGTAATTNATGAATANCCNANTCCCAGGGGGGTTATGTTGCTCCCAGTAGCACTTATCTCAACAAAAAAGATACTGANTTTTACTCAGCTAGGNGTGTTGNTTGGACGATNGGGNNTTTTGTTAATCNCATTNTTATNAACCCTTATTTTCTTATNAACCGCACNAAAGTGCATTTTTTTAATTCTATCCGGTATACATGCGTTGNTNGTTTGAGGCTTTTTCAAAGACATCCACATATTTGATTATTTATAGCGCATTTCACCACGACCCCGTAAGGCCNAGGATTATTAATCAAACGACTNGGGGAATTTTGCTGGAAATCCTAGCGTGAAAAGCGTAAACATTTCGGCCTTGAATATCACGATATGGTCTGGCCACGTATAGACTCATTTTATTCTACCGCTAATGAGATTGGAGGACAGCATGGCAAATCAGTGGAAGCCCGACAGCTGGCGTGGTTATCCTATTCGGCAGGTCCCAGAGTATCCGAACCAAGATAAACTNTCGTCGGTTGAGGCTGAATTGTGTGCTTTGCCGCCTTTGGTNTTTGCAGGAGAAGCTCGGCGTTTGCGTCAACAATTAGCAGATGTAGCCGATGGNAAAGCTTTCCTTTTACAAGGTGGGGATTGTGCGGAAAGTTTTTCAGANTTCAGTGCGAATAGTATTCGTGACAGTTTCAAAGTATTGCTTCAAATGGCTGTGGTACTTACTTTTGGGGCTTCCTGTCCAGTTGTNAAGGTCGGACGCATGGCAGGACAATTTGCCAAGCCTCGGTCAGAACCTGTAGAGGTCAAAGGCGATATTGAATTGCCTAGTTACCGTGGCGATATTATCAACGGCATTAATTTTGAAGCGCCTGACAGGGATCCTGACCCAAATCGTATGATTAGGGCATATAATCAGTCTGCATCGACCTTAAATCTAATTCGAGCTTTTGCCCAGGGTGGTTTCGCCGACCTTCATCAAGTGCATCAGTGGAACCTGGACTTTGTTGCCGATAANCCAGCTAGTGATCAATATGAGGCACTTGCTCATCGTATTGATGAGGCCTTAGGTTTCTTAAAGGCCTGTGGCATCACTGGGGATGCTGTGCANCAGATGCGCGAGACTGATTTCTACACCAGCCATGAGGCGTTACTTCTTTGTTATGAGGAGGCGCTAACNCGGCAGGATAGCCTTACTGGTGATTGGTTTGATACTTCCGCACATATGGTTTGGATAGGCGATAGGACGCGAGACCCTAAGGAGGCGCATGTTGAATANATGAGGGGNATCCACAACCCNATTGGTATNAAGTGNGGTCCCACCAGTGATCCCGACACCCTTTTATCACTTTTGGATGTTCTCAATCCTACCAATGATGCGGGGCGTATTACCCTAATATCACGTATGGGGCACGAACTCGTAGAGAAACATTTGCCNANATTAATACGTGCAGTGCAGCGTGAAGGGGCTAGGGTTGTTTGGTCGTCTGATCCGATGCATGGTAATACCATTAAATCCACCAGCGGATATAAGACGCGCCCATTCGATCATATACTCTCCGAAGTGCGGCAGGTATTTGCTATACATCAGGGTGAAGGCTCTTATGCAGGNGGTATACACATTGAAATGACCGGCCAAAACGTTACCGAATGCTTGGGNGGGGCGCAGGCGATAGATGATGATAGCCTTTCTCAGCGATATCATACCCAATGTGATCCGCGACTTAATGCTTCACAGGCATTAGAAATGGCCTTTTTGTTGGCTGAAGAGTTGAAGGTGCTAAGGACCGAGTGTACAAAAAAGTGAATTGATATCGGTAAATAATCANTCANAAAAGNTNATCGATANAAAATTCAGCAATGTAAATCATNCATNNNTANAATTTGACATNNATTNTTGTAATNTACAATNATAAAAATNCTATTACTTTNATTTACTTAAATAATNATAATTTATTTGANNAAATAATTTCCCCTGCAGATCAATTTTGCTGNTTCTNTCATAATTATTATTTTCACTATACATCCTTGATANTTTNNTAAAATATCTTAGCTAAAATGAGAGCNNAAATTTATTTGGTTCTTTTTGCGCAAGTTTCTCTGGTCNTTTTATTCATTTTGNNAGCTNNAGANGCGTTATTATGAACCGTGTGTAAAAACTTGATTTTTTATTCGGACGTACGATAACTGTGCTGCGCAGATACNGCGGTAAANAAAGGAATGAAAATAATACAATGACCGANNAACTCACCATCGCATTNGCGCAACTCAATCCAACGGTAGGCGATNTNAAAGGCAATCTAGAGCTTATTCAGGATGCGCTTAAGAGCTCAGGGNACGCCGACTTGGTATTATTTTCTGAATTGGTGGTATCTGGCTACTCGCCGGAGGATTTGGTTTTAAAGCCTTTTTTTCAAGACAAGGTGCAGGAAGCAGTATTTAGCCTTGCTGCGGAAACCGTGGNCGGTGGGCCAGCAATACTCCTTCCGGTGCCATGGCGTGTAGATGACGTCCTTCACAATTCCGTTTTATTGTTGGACGAAGGGGAGGTTAAAGCGGTTCGCTCCAAGCATGAGCTTCCAAATTATGGTGTGTTTGATGAAAAGCGTGTTTTTACTCCCGGCCCTATGCCNGGCCCCATAAACTTTCGTGGCGTGCGTNTAGGGGTTCCCATTTGCGAGGATATTTGGACGCCAGATGTTGTGGAATGCCTTGAGGAATCTGGTGCTGAAATATTACTAGTTCCAAATGGCTCGCCCTTTGAGGGTGACAAAGTAGACCGTCGTCTTAACCACACCGTTGCTAGAGTAAACGAAAGTGGTCTTCCGCTGATTTATGTAAACCAGGTCGGTGGTCAGGATGAGCTNGTATTTGATGGGGCAAGTTTCGTACTCAATCATAACACTGAGATGGCGTTGCAACTGCCTTCCTGGCAAGAGGCTGTGGTCTTGACAGAATGGATCCGTAAGGGAGACGTGTGGCATTGTATTCCTGGTACGTGCATGCCACCGGATGATGGTGTCGCAGCAATATATCAGGCGATGGTGCTCGGCTTACGGGATTATGTNAATAAGGCGGGTTTCCCTGGTGTATTATTAGGTCTTTCAGGAGGTGTTGACTCGGCGTTAAGTGCGGCNGTTGCGGTGGACGCGCTAGGCCCTGATAGAGTTCGCTGCGTAATGATGCCATCACCCTNTACCAGCAAGGAAAGNTTGGAAGATGCATCCGAAGCTGCATCGCTANTGGGTATTCGCTATGATACAGTATCGATTGAGCCCGCGATGGNAGCCTTTGATCACATGCTTTCGCCAATATTTGCAAATCGTAAANCGGACGTGACTGAGGAGAATATCCAATCGCGTAGNAGAGGACTCTTGCTGATGAGCATTTCAAATAAATTTGGTGACATGTTACTTACAACTGGAAATAAATCCGAAATGGCAGTTGGTTACTCAACCCTTTACGGCGATATGAGTGGCGGTTATTCGGTACTGAAAGATGTTTACAAAACAGATGTTTTTAGGGCTTGCCATTGGCGCAATGATAATTGTCGTGACGAGTTTTTGGGGCCGAANGGGCGCGTTATTCCGGAACGGATAATAACCAAGCCGCCGTCAGCAGAATTGAAGCCAGATCAGACCGATCAGGACACGCTGCCACCTTACGACGATCTGGATGACATTTTGGGNTGCCTTATTGAAGGCGAGATGGGAATAGACGAGATTGTTTCGCGCGGGCATGAGCCGGAAACAGTACAGCGNGTATGGCGGATGCTNGANGNAGCAGAGTACAAGCGTNGACAGGCGCCGCCAGGTGTNAAAATAACCAGCCGTGCGTTTGGTCGTGATCGACGTTATCCTATTACTAATTCTTTCCGTAATATTCTTTAGGTATTATTNCAAAAGCAGGGGGTTGGAATTGTGAATCGACGCGAGAGGCGGAGAGCAAAAAGGAATAGCAGCCAGAAAAGACAACGAGTATCGGCACGAACAGATGTGCGGGNGAGTGATATTGACGGTTTAATGGCTGAGGCAGCTAGNTTATATGAAGCAGGAGATNTAAGGGGAGCGCAGNCATCTTTTGAACTTATAATAGCAATNAACCCTGCACATGCGGACGCTCTATTTGGACTGGGTGTGCTGGTTGAGCAAGGTGGTGATCNAATTACGGCCAAGCAGCATTATCGTGCTGCTATCGAATCTACGCCAGGCCACGCGCCNTCACTNGTTAACTTAGGAAACATACTCCACTCCGAGCGAAAATATCCNGAAGCAATTGAATTACTTGAACGTGCCGCGAACGAAGCGCAAGATGTCCCTCTAGTTCATAATAGTTTTGGGATTGCATTGCACCATAGTGGGCGCACNGAGNATGCAATTTCAGTTTTTCAAAAAGCCCTTGAACTTGATCCGCAGTTTGTAGAAGCAAGTTGCAATTTGGGTGCAGTTTTTGCNGATTTAGAGCGCTTTGAAGAGGCTATTGAATGTTTTGAGCGGGCGTTGGAGCATTCACCCAATAACAGTGCGGTGCTGGCAAATCTGGGGAATGCATTAAATGGNGTTCNTCGAATTGAAGAAGCCATATCGACGCTCGAGCGTGCTATAGAATCAGATCCTTCTAATGCTTTTGCTTATGCAAAACTCGCAANTCTTAATGAGCGGCTTAACCATCTTGATAAAGCTCGGGAGCAAATAGCGAAAGCGAAAGCTNTGGCGCCAAATAATCCAGAAATTCAGGTTATGAATGGAATAATTGCCGGAAGAGACAAAAACTATGAATTGGGNATCCGTGAGATAGAGGCCGGTATTCCCTCACTTTACTCACCTAACATTCTTTGTCGTGCCCATTTTGAGGCTGGCCACCTACATGACCGTTTNAACGATACTGCAAGTGCTTTTAAGCATTACGCGGTTGGGAATAGTCTAATTGAAGAGAAAGCTGTGTGCTTAGGGGTTGACAGAATTGATTATCTCGATGAAATAAAGTNAAATATTGNACATNTNAANAATAATAAAAAAGACTANTTAANAAGTAATATTATTNAAACAAAAAATNATCCTNTATTTATAGTCGGTTTTCCAAGNTCTGGNACAACATTAATAGAACAAATACTAGACTCGCATCCAANNTTAGATGTTTTAGATGAAAAACCTATNNTAGAAGAAACAATTAATTACTTCAAANNAANTATTGGNNGATATCCCGAAAGTATTAATAAAATAGATGNTAGTAATATAAATCAAATAAGAGAGCATTTTTANAGTGCNATTAGNCAANANATGGAAATNAAAAAAGAAAATATNNTTGCCTGNAANATGCCATTAAATATGGTGCACGCCGGTTTTATTTATAAAATCTTTCCGGATGCTAAGTTTATTTTTACTGCACGGCATCCATGTGATGCTTGTCTAAGCTGTTTTATGCAGCATTTTACGTTGAATAGGGCAATGACGCACTTCACTTCGTTGCAATCAACAGCAGAATTCTATGCTTTGGTAGTCGGGTTATGGCAGCACTATTCGGANCTCCTTCCCCTGCNATGGCATGCNTTNAAATATGAAANCTTGGTGGAGANTTTTGAGGAAACTGTATTGGAGATGCTTAAATTTGTTGGAGTGGATTGGGATGAGGCAGTGCTAGCTTATGATAAGCATGCCAGAGGGCGGACTGTTATGACACCATCATACTCGCAGGTNNCCCAGCCCATTTATGATAGTTCGAAAGAACGNTGGCGGCGNTACTCGAGGGANATGGAACCGGTTTTGCCAATANTANAGCCGTTCATGGAATATTATGGGTATAGNGCTACNAGTTCGCCTGAAAAAATAATAGAATGACCCCGCCTATCGTNATTCTTGATAGCCCCCAACTTGGTGAAAATATAGGATTCGCCGCTCGTGCAATGCTCAATTGTGGGCTGAAAGAACTGCGTCTAATTTCGCCACGGGACGGTTGGCCAAATCCAGCGGCGCTCGCTGCCGCTGCTGGCGCCGGTAGCGTCATCGAGTGTACCAAAGTTTTTGATTGTCGTTACGATGCTATCAGTGATTGTCATAAGATTTTCGCAGCTTCAGCACGCCGGCGAGAGCAAATTAAGCGTATTCTTTCGCCACGAGTTGCGGCAGCAGAGGTTAAGACTATTCGAGGTGATGTCCAAACTGGGATACTATTCGGACCGGAACGATCAGGCTTAGATAATGATGCAGTGGCATTGGCTGATGCTGTTATTGAGATCCCAATAAATTCCGAATTTAATTCACTAAGCTTACCACAGGCGGTTTTATTGATCGCTTACGAATGGCAAATGGCGGGAGAGGCAGCCGATTCGGAGATTAGAAATTTTGGTAATTTAGCATCTAAGGAAAAATTATTGTATTTTTTCACCCGACTTGAGACNGCCTTGGATGACAGCGGCTTTTTCCACGTTAATGAAAAACGACCCTCTATGNTTCGNAATATTCGTAATATCTTTCAGAGGAGNAGCTTGACTGAGCAAGAAGTGAGCACNTTNCAGGGTATAATNACAAGTTTATCTNGGCGTGATAGCTAGAGGAGGCTCAANTGNNCGGGTATTTTTTGGGAAANNGGTGCTANCAGATTTTTGTCATCATTACTTACGTTATTAACCCTGTTNGAGACTCTGTGNAGACAAATNGGTTTGGAGTAGGGTTTTAAAATTGAGAAGAGTTCCGNNGNTGGAGCNGAAAGCCAAGTGGCGTAATNTTTGATNCTTACAATCACAGGCATTCGNTGATGAATATGCNCAATTAATGGTGATGCCTTGGTTGTCACNATAGCGAAAGCAGTAAAAATTTTACCATCNATNTNAGTATAAGTTTCCCAAATTCCAGCGAAAGCGAAGAGNTNTTCGTNCTGGGGATGTATAAGCCAGGGCNGTTTNTTTCTGCCGTCTTCTGTTGTCCATTCGTAGTATCCGTNTGCTGGNATTAGGCAGCGCCNGNNCTTGAAGGCTTCTCGAAATGCTGCTTTGCAATGTAANGTTTCTGACCTTGCGTTNATNAGNTTGCCAGTNTTTTTGTTAGAATGAGNCCAAGGNNTATTNAGTCCCCAACACGAAGACATCAGTTCATTACGTTTGTTGGACGCATGAANAACCGGNACAAAATNNGTTGGTGCGACGTTGTATCGTGGTTCAATATTGATAATGTTNGATGTCCCGCTATCGATNTGGAATAGGTCTCTNATTTCCACCAAAGAGGATGAGATAGTATAACGTCCNCACATGCCATGCATANTGACAAAAAAATCACGGAGATTCACCATGCAAAATCATATTATTCGTGTTTGGGCATCAGCGGATGAGCACAAACGGGAGGAGGAGCTAGCATGGAAGCTNGCTTTGCTTGCTTCTGATGAGGTGCCGGTCGAAAAAAATGTGNNATCGATGGTAATAAATCGNATCATCGACAATGCGGCAGTNGCTATGGCTTCGCTAAATCGNTCCCCAGTCATAACAGCTCGTGACCAGGCNTTACCCCACCGCCGTTCAAATGGGGCAACGCTTTTCGGNACATCGAGTGATTACCGGGTGCATGCTGAGTGGGCAGCATGGGCAAATGGTACAGCTGTNCGTGAGCTTGATTTTCATGACACCTTCTTGCACGTGGAGTTTGGTCACCCAGGTGACAATATCTGTCCACTNCTAGCAGTCGCACAACAGATGCAAAGAACTGGGGCTGATATAATTAGAGGAATAGTTACNGCATACGAAGTGCATGTATGTCTCATGCGATCAATTCAGTTGCATAGTCATANAATAGACCATGTAGCACATACTGGAGTGGCTGCGGCCGCAGGCATTGGAGCNTTATTAAGATTAGAGCCAGAGNTNATTTATCAAGCTATTAATCAGACCNTNCATGTGTGTTGTTCGACGCGNCAGTCAAGAAAAGGATTAATNTCANCATGGAANTCAGCTGCGCCGGCACATTCCTCCAAGCTCGCTATTGAGGCTGTTGACCGTGCGATGCGTGGCGAGAGTGCTCCNTCTCCGATCTATGAGGGNGAGGATAGTGTTATTGCATGGCTTCTTGATGGAGCTAANACAGAATATCAAATAGANTTGCCAGATNNTGGAGANNCAANNAACGCNATNCTTCAAACATGGACAAAAGCNCATTCAGCTGAATATCAAGGGCANGCATTTATTGATCTCGCTTTNAAAATGCGNGCCCGNATCGAAAANCTAGCGCTNATATCCGAAATCACGATAACGACNAATAAGCATAGCCATAATGTCATTGGATCGGGATCCGCTGATCCTCAGAAATATTCGCCGGATGCTTCGCGAGAAACTCTTGACCATTCACTACCATATATTTTCGCNGTAGCACTTGAAGATGGAANGTGGCATCATGAAGNCTCATATTCTGAGGANCGAGCGCATCGNCCCGAGACACAAATACTTTGGNAAAAAATTAAAACAGAAGAAGANGATCTTTGGGAGCGACGTTATTTATCACTTGATCCNAAGGAAAANGCATTTGGCGGTGCCGTTCGAATTNCACTNAAAGATGGTANGATTATNGAAGATGAAATTCTTTTTGCNGACGCGCACCCTCAAGGTGCAAAGCCATTCAAACGTGAGGATTATATTGCNAANTTTTTGACGCTTTCAGCTGGNGTCGTAAGTNGCNATGAACAACANCGCTTCATCGANTGTGTGGAGCAGCTCGCGAATATAAAATCAGAANAGATGATTGGAATTAACCCCATTGCTGATATCGGNGTCCTCAAACGNGGGGGAACGGGTATNTTCTGATTGNCNTTTTTGGATGGTACTGATNATATCCATTTTATGAGGTGTCATATTGCCGGGAGGTAAAAACGTGGAATATCAGTTGTTAGGAAATAGTGGAATTAAAATTAGCCAGATTTGCCTCGGAACCATGAATTTTGGTGATACCACCGANTNTAANCAGGCAACGGCCATTCTTGAAAAAGCAAGGAAGTTAGGGGTTAATTTTATTGATACAGCCGATGGTTATTCTAATGGTGNGTCTGAAAAAATNATCGGCAAACTAATTAATTCTGAACGAGACGAATGGGTCTTGGCTACAAAAGTTGGACAGGCGGCCGGCACCGATAAACGCAAAAAAGGTTTGTCTCGGAAATGGATGTTTGAAGCAATTGATCACAGTTTGCGGCGGCTTCAAACTGACTATGTTGATATCTTTTACATGCATCATATCGATTGGGAAACGCCCCTCAANGAAAGTGTCCATGCGATGGGCGATATCATAGCTGCAGGCAAAGCACTTCACTGGGGTTTTTCAAATCATCGAGGATGGCAGGTTGGAGAGTTAATACGAATCTGTGACACAATAGGCGTACCTTATCCAATCGTGTGTCAACCGCATTACAATGCGATGATGCGAATTCCTGAGCATGACGTGCTTCCAGCCTGCGAGTATTANAATATCGCTGTGGCGCCTTTTTCGCCTCTNGCGCGCGGCGTACTTACAGGGAAGTATCAGTACGGAAAAAGACCAANCCCGGACTCACGAGCTGCTCGCGGCGATAAAAGCATTCTTGAGCGTGATTTTAGAAAAACAAATTTNCAATTTGTTGATGCTGTAAATGCTCACATNAAGAATCGAGATATGACATTAATCGACTTTGCTATGCTGTGGTTGTTTAACAACAAACTAGTGACGAGTGTTGTTGTGGGCCCACGCACTTCGGTGCAGTTGGAAAGCTACTGCAGTTTTTTGGGAAAAGAGTNTACAGCAGAAGATGAAGCTCTTGTNAATTCATTGTGCGCAAGTGGNTATGCAACTTCTTTCAATTTCCTTGATCCAAGGTATCCGCCAACAGGGCGCTTTGCTAAAACGAGTTAAAAACTTGCACGTGTCAAACTAATGAGGCTTNGAATNCTCTCCAATTTCTCGAAATTCCAGAGTGCATCCAAAATTTTGTCTTGTTGTGGTTTTTTAATTACACCTTCCGTTAGAGTTCGAAATTTAGTCTCTACACACTTAACNTCGGGACCCNGGAGAACATCTTCTGGGGTCTGGGTATACTCNGCCTTAAAACTTTCGCCANTTTTAAGAGTTGCTTCGAGTCGACAAGAACGTGTTTCTGGGGCAANNTCATCAAATGCGTCATCAAAAATAATTTCTGTTTTACTAATGAGTGTGCGCACATCTTTTCGAAGGTAACGACTATTTTCGAAGCTCATNCCATTCAAAGTTCCATCTAATAAGGTGGCAGCAACGCAGAATGGTAGCGAATGGTCTGCGGTTTCGCGAGTCTTCGGTGCCCAAGTCGCATCTTGATCAATCCATTTATCAAACCCATGCCGGTAAGTGTATATTTTTAGGTTTTTTATTTCAGAAGCATTTATGTCCTTAAAGAGCTTTAAAGCAGCAAAGATGGGGACTTGAATGGCATCTCNTACCGGGAATGTTTTAACATTAGTTTTTTGCAGNGCAAATACTGTGCNTTNCTTGAACGNACTAGGGATTTTGATTCGGTCGAAGTTGCCGACTGTTTTTGCATAAAGACCATGAAGCCCCTCAAATGGATCTTCNGGTCCGCTCATTTCGTGCTCAGCTAACAATGCNGCAAAAACACCCTCGCGTGCCGCATTTGGGCCGGCCATTCCTTTCCACATTGATAGGTTGCCGCGCCGCGTCTGATTAAGCGCAATATTNGCGGTGGCAGCAATTGCCACTGCATGCCGCATTTGTTCTGTGTTAAGCTTGAGTAAGCGGGCGGAAGCTAATGCCATTGCGCTAGCAGAGCACACTGGTTGGTCATAACCCTCTGCATTGAAGGGGGCGGTATCGCAAAGACGGATCTGAATTTCATAACTAACGATTATTGCTATAAGAATGTCTTGAGGTAATGCGTTAATAGATTCCCCAATTGCTAGGATGCCGGGAATATTATCTGAGGGGTGTGCTGTTGAACGCATTAAATAGGCGTCGCTTAAATCTAGGTAGCGCACCATTGCGCTATTAACTAGGGTTGCATGCTCCACGGAAACTCTTTTAAGCGTTCCAAATATGCGAGCGCTTCTCCCTTCTTTTACCAACGCCGAAATGTTTTCAGCTGCTTTCGCCGTTGGAGCGTTTATAGCGCCAAGTGCACAACCAAAAGAGTCAATCAAACGAATTTTAGTTGCCTTGATCACGTCCTGGCTAAGATCGTCGTAGGTAATGCTATTGGTAAAGTTAATAAGCCTTTTTTCTGTCTCATCCATCACTTTTATTACCAGCGCTTGAGGGTCGCTTGACTAAGGACCATGTGTTNGGCACCTCGCCAATAGGCACTTCAATAAGTGTTGGCCCNGGCGAATTCATGCTTTCATCAAGTGCNGCTNGAAGGGCATCTGGTCCTTTTGCATATAANCCNGCCATTCCAAATGTTTCNGCCATNTTNGCGAAGTCTGGATTGTGTAAATCTACTCCTATGTGACGTCCACCATATCCNTCTTTTTGGAAACGCTTTACATTNCCNTANGCATTGTCAGCAAAAACAACGCATACGACATCGATCCCATGAGCNACAGCGGATGAAAGCTCTTGCACATTAAACATGAAACCACCATCACCACAGATACAAACCACCTTTTTATCTGGTAACGCAACTTTTGCCCCTAGAGCAGTAGGATAGCCATACCCAAGGGTAGCCTGATACCCGGGAGTAATGAGTGTGCGTGGATGATAAATGGGACACCAATTTTGCATAAACGTAGCCATCTGAGTGACGTCTGTAACAAGTATGCCATCCTCTGGAAGTGCTTCACGTAATACTTTACCAAATCCATATTGCGGCTCGAGAGCTTCGAGTTTNGTTANGGNATCTTTTTTAGCAGCATTTAATTCNGTNGTTCTGCTTTCACGAACTNTGTTATANNGNCCTACCCTGCTTTCCAATAATGGCAGCGCTTTTTTTGCAGTCGTGACCANAGTAATATCGGCCNCACGTGGAAGTTTNGCTTGATGCTTGTCAGGATCAATGCGTATTAATTTAACTTCTTTTTCACGCCCCCATGCTAATCCNGGNGATGAAAATCGTGTTCCCACGACCAGTGCCACGTCTGCCTCTTCCCACAATTTTTGGCCTGTTATCATGGTCTGAGCAAGGTAATGGCGATCNGTCAGTGCGCCGCGGCCTGTACGGCTCATAATGACTGGTGCCTCCAGCATTTCGGCTAGGTTCTTTAATTCTGTTTCTGCACCGAATATACCTGAACCGACGAGTATCATAGGTTTATCTGCCTCTCCGAGCATCTTTGCCGCAGCTTCAAGTATGTCCTCTTCGACATCGGTTTCGATTTCATAATTCTCAGCGTCAAGCAGCGAAACATCACTCTTTTTCCCCATGATATCGGGAGCCATTTCAAAAACGACTGGCTGCTTACGTCCCCTAAGCATTTGACTAAAGGCCTCGTGAAGAACTGAAGGAGCATCGGCTGGGGTATCTGCACGTCCAACCCATTTTACAACGCCTCTCATGGCATTAGTTTGATCGATAATCTCATGAGTTGCTCCAAGGCCAATGCCTATTTGATGGGAAGGAATTTGACCTGCGATACATATCACGGGCACGTTTGAGCCATATGCAGTGCAAAGAGCAGCGCTAGCATTTAATAATCCGGGCCCGGGCCCAACGATGCAAGCGCCAACTTTGCCACTCGCTTGAGCATATCCAAGAGCCATATATGCGGCGCCTTGCTCATGGCGGGTATGGATTGTCCGAAGGGTATTACGAGCTTCAAAAAGCGCATCGAAGGTATTGTCGAGTTGAACGCCTGGCAGGCCAAAGATTGTAGTGACATCATGGTTTACAAGTGTTTGGATAATAGCTTGACCACCGGTCATATTGGTCATGGGGATTTCCTTTTAAGTTGGTAAGAATATGTACCATGATCTAGAGGTAAGTGAATGTATCTGTTTTATCACTTGCTAAAAAATACTAATGCTCGCATTTCACAGCTCTCGCGCGGATATTTATTATTATCCTGATTTGGCAGAGGAAATGATGAGTGTGCTGTCCACCTTGCTTTCCCATCTATTGCAGAGTCGTACACTTTGAAAATGAGCACTTCGTCGCGCATCATTTCAGGAAAATATAACCATTTGTGCTTGGCACCATAGGTGACTACGTATGTTTCTCCAATCCTATCGGGGTAAATCCGTCTCGATGGAAAGAGGTCTTTTTTATCAATATTACGCGCGTCACAAATGCAAAGCGGGTCAGATTTTATCGGCTTATTAATTGCCCTCCAAACTTGAATGATTGCAAAACGATTTTTTAGCAGACGGTCTGCTTCATTTGGGAGCAAGTCATGGACCCGCTGCGGGCCAGACCACTCGGTGTAGTCGTTGTGAACACGCCGAACCGGCTCTCGAACCGGTTGCCCCTCTCGTGCGGCTTTATTACCAGAGCGCAACGTATGATCAAAAACATGAACCCGAGTTGCCCCAGACACTGACTGAACAAGTTTTGCCGTCTCATCATAATAGATTTCCCACATTTGTTCGGGATTATAAAAATCTTTTACTTTGGTCTTGTGGTTGAGAAACTCGAAACCATGAATGTCCAATGCAAACTGTCCTTGCATTGGCCTGGCGTTCTGAATCCGTACTTTTCGATGTTCGTAATTACCTTGATATATACGTTTAGTATCGGTCTCGTCTCCCGTAAGGTTCTCCGCTGGTGTCCCATCATCAATGTAATACATTAAAGGCGCTTCTACTGCTTCTGGGAACATCTTTGTATTGGCCCTGCTAATCATTCTCGCCCCCTCCCTCAGCATTCTACTACACGCCGGTTAAGCTGACTAATTCCTCAACTCGGTCTACCTCCTCAAGGTGCCATATTGCATCTGCCAGTTTTCGGCGGCTTGTTTCATTAAGGATGCCGCTACTCATTTTGTTGAATTTCTTCTCAAGATGCCGTCTTGGTAATCCTCTCTCGGAAAGAGCTTGGGTCTGACATCTTTCGGTTACAATTTCCCTTTCGGACAGCAACCTTGCGGTCATACGGCAATTTCTATCTTCTGGCGCTGAGGCAGTAAATTCTGGGTTCAGCTCAATTGTAATTTTACTCATTAATTCGTTGACATCAGGGTCAAGGAACCTCTTTTTTTCAAAAGTCTCAGGCGTGATATCACCGTCTATAAGTGCAACCGCGGTGCAGAAAGGAAGCGAATGATCTGCGGATTCACGTGTCAAGGGCTTCCAAAACTCAGGGACCCCGATCCATCGTCCAAAGGCTTGATCGTAGGTATCGATCTTAACAAATTCAATGTCCAAGACGTCATCAATTTTTTCGCGCATATCCAGTGCTGTGAATACCGGGACATGACAGCCGTATCGGATAGGAAAGGTTTTAATATCGCTTTGCTGGACGCCAAATTTGTGGTTGGCNAACGACTTTGGGACAGGTACATCATATCGCGTACCTTTCATGAGTTGGTTCCAGACACCCATGTCACCCTCAAAAGGGTTCTCAGCGCAAGTCATGCCCGCGCGCGCAAGGTAAGCAGCAAATACACCCTGTCGCGCAGCATTCGCACCAGATAATCCCTTCCACATAGATAGAGTGCCAGTTCGGGTTTGATTGAGTGCCATATTTGGGATGAGAGCTAATGATAGCGCATGATGCATTTCATCTTTTGAAAGTTCTAGCAAACGGCCCGCACCAAGAGCGGCACCTTGAACAACCTGAAATGGTTGATCCCATCCAAATTTATCATTTGGCACCACATCTGCTAGGCGGCACTGGATTTCATAGGCAGTGGTGATAGCTGCTATAAGATCTTTTCCACTTTTTTCCTCAGCTTCCGCAGTTGCGATTAGTCCAGCAATGACATCGGATGGATGGCTCACCCCAGCTTTGACATATGCGTCATTCATATCGAGGTAACGTATCATGGCACTATTTACAAAAGTCGCACGTTCTGGAGAGGTTGGAGTTAACGTACCAAAAAGTCGTGCCGTTGGCCCCCCGGATATCGGATTTGCTAATCGACGAGATATCCGCACTGGCTCAGCAAAGAACGCTGCCATCGCTACCCCTATTGAATCTAGGATACGTTCCTTTGCAGCATCAAGTACGCTATAGGGCAGCTTAGAAAAGGAGACTTTTGTTGCTAAGTTGACAAGTTTGTTGGCGGTTTTATCCATTATACTTCTTACGTGGCTTCAACGCCCGTTAGGGTCACTAAGTTTCCGACAGATTTCATTTTGTCAAAGCGCCAGCAGAGACCAAGGATTTTTTTTCGGGTATTTGATTTCAAAAAAGGTTTTGTGAGATTATTAAATTTTGATTCAAGGATATTCTTAGGCATCCCACGAGCGTCATCTTTTGGTGTCATCTTAATCTCAACGCTGATATTTTTTCCCGTTTTTGTTGTTGCGGTTAACCGACAACAGCGAACTTCATATGCAAGCTCAGCATATTCGTTTGGAAGTGCCACCGAACATTTTTTCATAAGCGATAGAACGTCCCTATCCTTGTATCTTTCCGCACCGAATGTCTCTGGGATAACCTTACCGTCAAGCATTGCGACTGAAACACAAAAGGGTAAAGAATGGTCTGCACTTTCACGGGTAGTTGGCTTCCAGAATTCTGGCAGGTCAATCCAACGTCCAAAAGCTTGACGGATACTTTCGATCTCTAAATGTTTAATGTCGCGCGCCTTGACTTTTTTTCGCAATTCAAGTGCGGCTAAAGTTGGTACATGACAATTGAAGCGAATTGGAAAGGACTTGATGATAGTCTCCTCAATCGCGAAGGTATGCTTGGTAAATCTAGTTGGTATGGGAATTTGATATTGCTTTCCGAACATCTGTTTCCAAACGCCGTAATCACCGTCAAATGGCTGGTCCGGTCCACTCATGCCCTCGCGTGCTAGTAGTGCAGCAAACACTCCTTGTCTTGCGCCTGCTGGGCCAGCCATTCCTTTCCACATTGAAATACGGCCTGTCCTTGTTTGATTTAAGGAGACAGTAGGAATTAGTGCAAGTGATAGAGCATTTAGCATTTGAGCTTTGTCTAAGTTCAAAAGTCGGCCTGCACCGAGTGCTGTTCCCATAGCGACAATTGGAGTTTGATCCCAACCAAGTTGATTGGCTGGCACTACATCTACATACCGGCACTGAACCTCGTAGGCTATGATCAGGGAAAGCAGAAAGTCTTTACCAGAACAATTCTCTGCTTCAGCAATTGCAAGTAACCCCGGCAAAGCATCGGCTGGATGACTTACAGACTCTCGTATATAAGTGTCAGCCATATCAAGGTATCGGGTCATCGCGGAATTCACAAAAGCGGCTAGATCGGGTGTTGTTGGGGTTAGTGTTGTGAAGGTACGCGCTAAAGGGCCAATTGCGCTCGGGTAGGCAAGCTTACGTATTATTTTTACTGTAGGGGCATCATGCGCTCCGATACTTACACCAAGGCAATTGATTAGCCTTGCTTTAGCATTCACAATTGCACGCCGGCTTAAATCCTCGAACTGTAGTTTCCTGGAAAATGTTACCAGCTTATTAGCAGTCTGGTCCAAAAGTATATTCCTTATTCCGTGCGCATTTGCAGAGTATTAAATAAACCCCATTCTGATCAATTCATGCAGAAGAGCATTTGGCAAAAGTGCTATGAAATACTTATGTTAATAGTCAAAAATTCATATTACCATGTCCAGAAAGTTATCGCAAAATTGCTTGTGTTTATGCCTTGATACAAACAATATCCAGAAGGGGGGAGGAATGAGGGAAGCAAAAAGCAAAGGCCGTTTGTTGAAAGACCTCATTGAGGCGCCTGAGATTTTAATTTCGCCCGGCATATTTGACGGGTACAGTGCCCGGTTGGTTGAAAGTCGCGGCTACAAGAGCGGAGCAATATCAGGTGCAGGTCTTTCTGAGTGTCACTTAGGCTATCCTGATCGAGGCTTAATGGGCCTGGATGAAAACCTTTCGTGTTGCCGTAAAATTGCTGATTGTAGCAACCTATTGCTGCATGCTGACGCAGATACGGGCTACGGGAACGCAGTAAATGTTTTCTTCGTCACGCAGGCTTTTGAGAAATCAGGAGTAGCGGCAGTTATGTTTGAAGATCAAACATGGCCTAAACGTTGTGGTCATATGGTTGGAAAATCAGTCATCGCTGCTGAAGAAATGATTGAAAAGATACACGCAGCCCGCGATGCCAAGAAAGATCCGGATTTCGTAATCAAAGCCCGAACTGATGCACGAGGTCCCTTAGGTCTTGATGAGGCCATACGGCGGCTAAATCTTTATGCAGAGGCTGGTGCTGACTTATTGTTCGCAGACGCATTGTTATCTGAGGAGGACATTCGAACTGTTGCTGCTAATGTTGATAAGCCATTAACAGTCAACATGGGCCTCGGTATAAGAGCGCGGTCAACAACACCGTTAATTCCACCAAAAAAATTAGAGGATTTGGGTGTTTCTGCGGTATCCTATCCACGTTTACTGACGACGTCTGCCGTGCGCGGAATGATTAACGGTTTTGATGCGTTCGAGGAAATGGTGAAGAAAAATGAACCTTCAGACCGAGAAGATCTATGTGTCAACTTTGAAGAACTCAACAGTATGATGGAAGTTGAATTTCTCGATGAACTCGAAGAGAGGTATGCAGCCGGACCTGAAAAAGCCGTCTGACAGGAGAGCTTTTGATGGGAATGACCATTATTGAAAAAATACTTACGAAGGCGGGAGGTGTCCCAGTTGAGCCTGGTGACCTTGCTACCGTAAAGGTCGATGTTGCGTGTCTATTTGATAATAATTTTATGGCTAGTGTCTGGCGTAATATTTTGCATGTGGACGATCCTTCCAAAGTAGTCGTCGTTATCGATCATCGCGCACCTGCGGCTCACGTGGGGAGTGCGCAGGCACATGCTACAGCCCGGACCTTTGTTGAGAAATTTGGCATCAAGCATTTTCACGATATTGGATACGATCAGGGTATCTGCCATGTGCTCATGGCCGAGCATGGTTATGCTAGGCCGGGTGCAGTTCTTCTCTGTAGCGACTCTCACACTTGTAGTGCTGGTGCTTTGAACTGTGCTGCGCGCGGTGTCGGTTCGCCGGACATGTTTTATGCAGTCTGCAAAGGAGAAACTTGGTTTCGTGTAGGCGAAACCATTAGGTATGAATTAATCGGTCAACTTCCCCACTATGCATTCATGAAAGATGTATTTTTCAAGATAGCTGGTGAATATGGTGGACACGTATCACAGAACGTAGAATTTGGCGGTCCGGCGCTCGGGACCCTGCCAATTGACGCGCGTAGAACCATGGCAACAATGGGAGCAGAGTTATCTGCAGAATTTGCAACGTTTGAACCGGACGACATTCTTTTTGATTACGTCAGAGGGCGGACAAATATCCCTTTCGAGCCTCAAATGCCTGATCCTGATGCTGATTATCTCGATAAACGGGAAATAAATCTGAGTGAAGTAAGGCCGTTAGTGGCGCTACCCGATAGTGTCGTTAACAATTCTGCGAATGTGCAGGATGTTGCTGGCACTAGGCTTGATCAATGCTTTGTTGGTTCCTGTGCGAATGGCACATTCGATGATTTATATAGCGTTGCTCAAGTACTTGCCGGTCGGAAAGTCGCCCGCGGGACTCGCTTTATCATAACGCCCGGCAGCCAAAGTATATACCGCCGTGCTCTAAAGGCCGGCATTATCGAAATTTTAATGGATGCCGGGGCCGTGGTGACTAATTCTACCTGTGGTGCCTGTGGTGGAGGTCATATGGGTATTGTAGGTGCTGGAGATACGGTGATCACGGCGTCAACTCGAAATTTCAAGGGTCGCATGGGGGATCCTACTGCGAAGATATATATGGGTTCCTCGGCTACAGTAGCTGCCTCTGCAGTTGAGGGCGCAATCGCGGACCCCACTCCTTATCTGAGTTAGGGCTGGAAGATGTATGAATTGAACGTGAGGGCACGTGTCTGGAAGTTCCCAGAAAATGTAAACACCGATCAAATAATTCCCAACCGTGCGTATTATTTGTCACCGGAGGAGCAGTTACCTTTTATTTTTGATGCGATGCGGCCTGGCTGGGTCGACGAGATGAAGAATGGGGATATCATCATTGCAAAACGAAACTTTGGCATGGGTTCATCACGGCCGGCCGCCCGGAATCTTGCGTTGCTCGGAGTTGGTTGTTTGGTTGCAGACAATATAAATGGTCTTTTTTACCGGAATTCCGTTAACTTTGGTCTTCCGGCAATGGAGTGCGGTGGCGTCTCAGATATGTTTGAAGAGGGCCAAGTCGCAGACGTTTCTTTCCAAGATTTTATNATAAGAAATGTTGATACCGGCGAAAGCTTACAAGGGCGCGAGGTGCCAAAGTCCTTGCTGCGCATTCTTAACGCGGGCGGGCTTTATCCACTGCTTGAGGACGAGGGTATGATTGCATTAGCTGAATGAAGTGTGTTTTGGACGTATGAAATTCTGAATGAGATCATTCGCCAATTTTGTAGGCTCTCATAACTTCGACCACTCGCTCAGCAATAGGGTGCCCCTGCTTAGCAGCTTTTTCATACCAATTACGCGCAATTTTATCATTTTTCTGAACCCCTCGGCCTTTACGATACATTACNCCAAGATTAAATTGAGCGGCTGGTTCACCTTTTTCTGCAGCTTTTAGGTACCATTCTACGGCTTTTTTATAATCNAGCTCGACTCCCTTTCCATTCTCNTAAAGATANCCAAGCCGGTTCTGGCTTTCTGCATNGCCTTTTTGTGCAAGCGGGTACCAATGACTAAAAGACGTTTTGAAATCACCCTTCTTGTATGCCAGTAGCCCTTGGCTGAAACTTGCGTTGTCTTGCTCTACAATAATGCCGCCGGCATCATTCTCTGGAACTAGTTTTGCTACATTCAACTGTGTATTCTGTATTGGGTCATTTTCTTTTATGGGAGTCTTTGTCGGAGTTAGTTTCTTTGGAAAATTTGTTTTTGATTTGCCGGTATCTTTTGTCTTTTCTAACTGGTTGGTGCCTCCCACAATCTTATTGTCTGAGTCAATGACTTTTTTTGTAAAAGATGAGGGGGTTGATGGCTCTACTCTGCGAATAGAACTGAAGTTGGGTATCGCGCCATCGCCATAACCTTGCGAGGTCTTCTTATCCGTACTTTCACTATCTATAACACTACTGCCAGGGGCGACGGAGTCCCGGTCAATTTTTTTCTTTAGACCTTTTTCCTTATCATACGAGATAGATGGGACTTCATTCTGCTGTGGTGTGCTTTCATAGTCGGATCCTGTATCACTCTCAGCGTCAGCCTTAATCGTTTTCACTGAGTCCGAGGAGATCACGATGGTTGAAGGAGCGTCAGCTGAGGGTTTCCTTAATGCGGTACTGATTAATTTTTTCGGAGCTTTTTTTTCACCAGAAATTAACCGTCGCAATTCAGTCTTAGCATCAGGATGCCCCTGCGAGGCAGCTTTTCTAAACCAGCTTTCTGCCTTCTTTAGATCAGAATTAACTCCATAACCGTGGAGATGCATCAAAGCCATTTCGTACTGCGCAAAAGCATGCCCTTTTTTGGCCAAAGGATAATAAACGCCGTAAGCTGCAGAATACCGTCGTTCTACTTTCTTTCTTACCGATGAATTTTCGTCGGTTAAGTTCGATTTGTTCATATTTTGACTGTCAGACACGNAAATGTTCGAACCGGACTTAGTATTTGATTTTCCTGACTTCGAACCCTCATCTACACCACGGCTGATCGTCAAAGATGGATCATTCACTTCTTTAACAAACAACTGCGAAAAAAAATCTCCTAATTCGTCAAGGGCGTCTCGTTGAAAAATAGGGGCTTCCGTTTCTAAGTTTGCTGGTTCGTCTGAAGACATGGCTTTTTCATCGCCAATAATTTTTTTGTCCGGTTCATCATTTCTTGATCGGATGACTATTGATTTGTTCACAGCACGAGATGGTGCACTCCGCAAAGGTTTTGCGATACCCTCTTTTTCGAGCTTTTGTCGTGGGGGGAGATCGCCTAACAAGAAACTTTGGCAACCTGTTAATAATGAAGCCGCTAAGAAAGAAATAATTATTTTCATGTTATTCATACTCAATTGTATCTTTTTGGCGTCGTGGTGCAAGTTTAGTCTAACGCGTGATAGAAATTTCTATTACCATGCAGTTTTATACTTAGAGAAAGGGCTTTCAATTTTTTGTAAATCTTTGATGAGATCGGAGGGAATCCCCGGGTCATCTGTTTCTCGGATGCCGCTAGAAATGGCGTCGGAGGCACCGCCAAACCGACTTTTTACTTGTTTTACTATGTGTTCATAGGTTCCAACTGCTGCAAATAGACGAACAACATCGTCATCAATTTCTTTCGGCATTTTGTCCCACAATTTTTCACGAGACATTTGATGCAGTTTTTTTCCAAGATCCTCGAGCCCATGTGTTTCCCAAACCGGAAAATAGCTTGGTGTTGATCCGTAAAATGCAACACGATAGCGAACCCACTCGAGGTTTTTNGCAACTGTTTCCTCATCTGCTCCTGTAACAATATAACCGCCGCCCACTATTTCAAAATTCTCTCTTTTACGTCCAGACCGAGTCATTCCGGTCCCAATTTCCTTCATCACGACGTTGTCGATATATTTACGGGTGCAGAATGGATGAAGGCGAACGCCATCGCAGACTTGGCCCGCTAAGCGCAGCATAGCCGGTCCAACGGCTGCGATAGTTATAGGAACCATTGATTGCTTTGAAGCGGGTGGCTTAAAATTAGGTGTCATTAGAGTAAATTGGTAATGTTCGCCCTCATATCTCAGTTCTGTATCATTCTCAAAGCAGGACCAGATTGCTCTGAGTGACTCAATATACTCTCGCATGCGGGGAACAGGGGGGCTCCACGGCACGCTGAAACGGCGCACATTATGTGCTCGAACCTGACTGCCAATACCGAGAATAAATCGTCCGCCCGAACTGGNTTGCAAGTCAAAACATTCACCAGCTACAACCATCGGACTGCGTGCAAATGCAATGGCGATGCCGGTNATTAGCTTTATTTTGGAAGTTGTNGTAATTGCAGCAGCATGAGGCAAGAATGGTGCATGTTGATTCTCCATGCTAGCAAGTCCATCATAACCATTAGCCTCTGCTTTCGCAGCTGCGGTTGCTGCATGACTGAGATTATCTTGAGGTAAAACTGTGTAAACGCGCATGTATTCCTCCTGTAACCGTTTTGATGAATTGCCTATAAGGCATCCCTACAACTGCTACAATACTGTAAAATAAAAGTTGCCGATAATTCATTAGATGTCTGGTCATTTGTTAGAAAGCTGTGATATTTTATTTTCGGCAGTCTGAGCCGATTTTCAGATTTATAAAGGAGGAAAATATGGCAGTTTTAGCGAGCGCCCACCCAGACAATTTATGTAGTGTGCGTGGTCAAGTATCGGATGAAGAATGGCAGACCCGNGTAGACCTCGCCGCCTGCTACCGGTTGGTTGACTATTACGATATGTCGGATTTGTTAGGGACGCACATTTCCGCGCGAGTGCCGGGAGAGAAAAATACATTTTTGCTCAATCCTTACGGGATGTATTTTGATGAGATNACNGCGTCTAGCCTAATCAAAGTTGATTATGACGGCAACGTTTTGACTGAAACACCATTCGACCTCAACAAAGCCGGTTTTACTATTCATAGCGCAGTGATGATGGGCCGTCCCGATATTAATTGCGCTTTGCACACTCATACCCGAGCTGGCATAGCTGTTTCTGCACTTAAATGTGGCCTTTTGCCAATGTCGCAGCATTCGGCTCGTTTTATAGATAACATTGGTTACCATGACTATGAAGGCGTAGCACATGATCATGATGAACGAGACCGTTTGCGGCGCGACCTAGGTAACTATCTTTCCCTTATTTTGCGAAATCACGGGCTACTTACTTGCGGTTTCAATATTGGCCATGCTTTTTGGTTGATCTACAAATTGGAGCGAGCTTGTCAGGCGCAGATAGATGGCATGGCCGCAGGCACAAAAGTGATTGAGATAGATAGAGGGGTACAAGAAAGTACCAAAGAATTATTCGCNAAAAAGAAAAGTGCTGGAGGNGATCTNGGTTGGCCAGGGCATTTACGTCGGCTNGATCGTATGGACCCTAGTTACAANAATTGAGTAAAATAAAAGGAGAGAGCGATGTCGTTAAAAAACAAAGTATCATCCGAGGAATGGCAAATGCGGGTCGATCTGGCGGCAGCTTATCGGCTGTGTGAATTCTATGATATGACAGATCTAACTGGGACCCATCTTTCGGCTCGGGTGCCAGGTGAGGAGAATAATTTTCTTCTTAATCCTTATGGTCTGTATTTTGAGGAAGTGACTGCATCAAGTTTGGTCAAATTAAGCTTGGATGGTGACGTGCTTGAGGACCATCTCGGCCTCGGCGTAAATTCTGCCGGTTATACTATTCACAGTGCTGTTTTATCGGGTCGGGACGATCTTGATGCCGTTATGCATACCCATACACGCGCCGGCATTGCTGTATCCTCAATGGAATGCGGCTTGTTGCCGATGAGCCAACACTCGATGCATTTTCATAAATCTGTATCCTATCATGATTACGAAGGGGTCGCGGTTAACCTTGATGAGCGCGAGATGCTGCAACGAGATTTAGGGCCTAACAACAAGGCAATGATGCTAAAGAACCATGGCTTACTTACTGCTGGGGTAAGTGTTCCAGACGCGTTCTATGCCCTCATGCGGCTNGAAAAATCTTGCCAGGCACAAGTTGATGCAATGTCAACTGGAGCNGAGTTNCANNTAGTCCCTGANGCTGTTTCCGACCATACAAATGGGCAGTTCAAAAATAGAGGTACAGAGCTTGCGGATCGAGGTTGGCCGGGACACTTGCGACGTCTAGACCGGATGGATCCAACATACGCAGAGTGATAGCCTGAGTAATCTCTGTGTCAATTGACTATCGGGGCTGGCTGTTTCGGAATTATTTGTTGAGGTGCCTTTCCGGTAAGGATTTTGATTTCCGTTTGCCGTTGGCTCAAGTACACTCGTTCCTCAATGCAAAAGGAGATGGAAGTGAGCTACAGCCAAACTGACAGAAGGCGAGTTCAAGCAGCATTACTGATAATCGGTGACGAGATTCTTTCGGGTCAGACCCACGATAAGAATTTGCCGCATATAGCCGAAAAATTGAATAATGTTGGGGTGCAACTCGCGGAGGTCCGTGTCGTTCCTGATATAAAGCAAGAAATAGTTGACGCAGTCAATGCATTGCGTGGGCGGTTTGATTATTTGTTTACTACTGGAGGCATTGGGCCAACCCATGACGATATCACTGCCGAGTCTGTTTCAGAAGCTGTTGGCCGAAAATTAATTCAAAATCAGGAGGCCCGTCGGTTGCTTGAAGAGCACTTCAAGTATAACGGCACCGAAATAAATGAAGCACGCCTAAGCATGGCCAATACACCAGATGGTGCCGAGCTGATAAGAAATCCAATCTCCACAGCTCCGGGCTTTAAAGTGGAAAATGTTTACGTGATGGCGGGTGTTCCAAAGATAATGCAAGCCATGTTGGATAATATTATTCCTACTCTGCAGGGGGGAGCGCAAAAAATTTCTCGCAGCATTCTTTGTAATTTGGGTGAAGGCAGCATTGCTAAAGGTTTAAAAGATATTCAAGACAAACATCCTGACATCGACATTGGCTCCTATCCTCATTATGCGAGGGCAAACTATCGTCTTTCGTTAGTCATTAGAGGTTTTGATGAGCAACAATTGCAAGATGTGCAGGAGGCGGTTCACAGGATGATAAGCGATCTGGGGGGGGATCCTATTCGGGGCGAGGAACTTGATAATCAATGACAAACGTATTCTCATAGTTACCTTTGATGCTTTGCGCCCTGGAATTGTGGGTAATCGTTTCGTTGATCCGGTTGCGGCTCCAGGAAGGTTATTTGAAACCGGGGTCAAATCACAGCTACGCGACGGTGATAAACGTTTGGGCGGCTTTCGAATGGCGCTGCATGCCCCTGAAGCTACGGTCGGATTAGCGCCGCCGGGGCAGCGTTGCAAAATTGAGGATATTGAAAAAAACTTTCGGACCCATCCCAAAACATGAAATACCGGCACTTAACTGGAATGCGTATGCAATGAGAGTTTATCTCGACTATGCTGAGCCAAAGTTGAGGCCAGACGTTGCTATTCTTTGGTTAAGGGAACCAGGCACAAGTTATCATGAAAAAGATATTGGGTCAGACGATAGTCTTGCTGCCGCTCAATGTGTTGATAAGTTGTTCGGTCAATTATTGGAAAATCGTGGCATAGGATCATAATCTGATTTACAAATTATTACACTATCCGATCACGGCCAAATTACTGTTGCTTCAAAAAAATCAATCATTCTTCTAAGCTGAAGGCAGCTTTTTTCAGCATGGATGAGACACTGGAAGGTGGAGCAGATGTTGCTTCGGCCCTCTCTAGTGCAGGTGGTCTATACGTTCGCGATAGTGATCCAAAGCGTGTTAGAGCCATTGTAGATTGGATCCAGAGAGAGAATTGGTGTGGGCTAGTTTCAACTAGGGATGGAGATTGCACATTTAAGCATTCAGATCTTATATGGGATCATAATAGGACACCCGACATTGGTCTGATCTTGAAAGCGGATGATCGGAAAAATGAATACGAGGATGTAGGGCATACATTCCAAGATTCAACTTATCCAACAGGCGCCGGGATTCTTGGTGGGCTGCATAAATCAGAACTAAATAATTGGTTGGTGGCTAGCGGAAGTATGTTTAAATCGAGGCAAACTATTGATATTCCGGCTGGTAATGTTGATCTCTTGCCAATTACTATATTTTTACTTGGCATAGACGTTCCAAGTCATGTGCAGGGGAGGGTGTTGCTGGAGGCACTGAATGAAATGTGCGATTGTCCCCGAGCTAGCCCTCCTTTAAAGTATGTGTAGTGCGGGCGTGGCGGAATTGGCATACGCGACGGACTTAAAATCCGTTCCTTTCGAGGTTGAGGGTTCGAGTCCCTCCGCCCGCACCAACATAATCAAAGAAAATATGGCTCAGTTGATGGCATCGGAATCCGACTCCATTGCTGTTAGAGCTCTTTCAGTCATTTACCTTTCACTGAGACAAGACCGGCTCATAAGGCTCTCTGAGGCAGCTAGTTGGCCCGGCCGGCTAAAACAAACTATCCACCGAACATTTAGGCAGCTGAAGGAACACAGGTTTCTTGCACGTGAACCAAGGCACAGGCGCTATGGCATTGGGTCTTGATTGGCTAAGACGGCAGATCATGTGATTGGGTAGTGCGTTCGTCATACCCCGCGGCAGGCATCATCTGCGAGATTGGAGGGAGAGGTAGTTAGGTAAAATCTGTAACATAGGTACGCTGAATTGTAGCGCAATCAAATACCTTGATCGTGTGGAAAGTAATTTTCCACCTCGCGCCGAGCTGCATCCGGGGATTCGGGTGCCCCTGCACACTACTGGCGTCGGCAAATTGCTACTTTCTTATCTGACTAGTTGCGGCCGCAAAAGGGTATTGTCGAACCTCCTGATAGAACGTTTTAGTCGCACTACCATTACAAATTTTAAGGAACTTGAGGTTGAGTTAAAAAACCCGCTAACGCGGTAGCTCAATTAATATCCAAGAGATACATGAGGGATTAATCTCTGTGGCAGCGTGCATGCGCAATTCTGAAGGTTGCGCTATTGCAGTTCTTGCTCTACACGCACCACCGGCCCGTGTTGGGGTAAAAGATCCTTTTAGTAGAGTGATTGTACTTCAACACTAGGCATCCAATTTCGGGAATGATTTTGAACGGGAATTTGGAAAAAATGACAACATTAAACAAGAAAAACGATTACATAGCGTTTAGGGCAGCCACCATTGCTGATCCAGCATCGGAGGGTGTATCGATGACATGGACGCCGGCCTCCATTAAAGCGTAGCGCTTTGAATTATAGGAACCTTTATTTCCAGAAACTATTGCACCCGCGTGACCCATTTTCTTTCCTTTCGGCGCTGCACCGCCAGCTATAAATGCGACCATTGGTTTTGTCATGGTACTCGCATACTCCGCTGCTAATTCTTCCATAGTCCCGCCTATCTCACCAAGAATGAAAACGGCCTTCGTTCTGTCATCCTTATCTAGGCATTTGAGCGCTGCCGAGGTCGTTGTTCCTATTACTGGATCACCACCTATTCCTATGAATGCCGATTGCCCAAGGCCAGCCTGTGTAATGTTTAGGGATATTAATGTACCGAGGCTACCACTCCTTGAAATAATTCCAACGTTTCCTGCAGTCATAATATTTTTATTAAACGCAGGCATAAACCCGACGAAACATTCCCCCGGTGTGGCAACTCCGGTGGTATTTGGTCCAATAATCTGTGTCTTGTTCGCCTTGCCCGCGGCAACAATCTCCATTACATCATGTACTGGAATATGTTCGGTGAGTATGACTAACTTTTTTACACCGGCCTCTATGGCATCAATTGCTCCGACTTTTGCAAAATATGGTGGTACAAAGAGTCCAGCNACATCGAATGGTACNTCCTTNATGGCATCATAAGCATTATCAAAAACCGGTACGCCTAGGTGATTGTNCCCCCCCTTTTTTGGCACGATNCCACCAACAACATTAGTCCCATAGTGTTGCATACGTTCNGTCCAAAANGTTCCTTGTTTGCCAGTAATACCCTGGATCATAACTCGCTCATGTTTNCGAACGATCAATTTCCCCCCTCTCTCTCAGCCGCTTGCGCTGCTTTNACTGCGGCTTCACAAGCTTGGTCCATCGTATCGTAGGGGGAGATGCCAAGTCTCTGCNTCAGCATTTTTCGNGCCNCCTCATCACCTGTCCCNTGAACCGAAAAGAAAACCGGCAATGTTGGGTGAATTTNTTCCCATGCTGTAATGATNCCTTCTGCCATAACGTCACAACGAGCAAAAGCTCCACAAAAGTTGATAACTAAGCTTTTCACTTTTTTATTTGCCAAGACTAATTCGAGCGCTGGCTTTCCTTTAGTGTATGCTTCACCACCAATTTCCATAAAGTTTGCCGGTTTGCCACCATAGAATTTTACGACATCCATGGTAGTCATGGTTAGGCCAGCGCCATTTGCCAAAATGCCTACCGAGCCATCGAGTTCGATGTATTTCAGGCCCTGGGCCTTCGCATCCGCCTCAAGTTTTGTGACCGTTTCGGGGCATCCATTCAGAGCTAATTCAGCATGACGCTGAATAGCCGAGTCATCCATTGAAAATTTGCAATCGAGTGCAACAATTTCATTAGTCTTGGTCAATACAAGAGGATTGATCTCCAATAATTCGGCGTCATATCGACGGTACAAAGAATAAAGTTTTAGGGATATATCAGCAATGGTGGCGTTTTCATCGCCTAAGTTCGATTGTCGTAGAAAATTTATGATGCAGCTTGCAGCAAGCCCCGTAGAAATGTCGATTGGCATACGGTACACCTGATACGGATCTTGAATGGCAGCAGTCTCAATATCCATACCACCGAGTGTTGAAAATAGGAGGGTCGGGCTGCGAGTCTCTGAATCATTTATGATCGCTAGATAGAGTTCACGCTCGATATCTTTTTGTTCTTCAACTAATAATTTTTCTACTTTATAGCCACTAATCTGCATGCCAAGGATGTCGCCGGCTGCTGCCGCTGCCTCTTCTGGGGTTTTTGCCAGTTTTATGCCCCCAGCTTTGCCACGTTTGCCGCNGGGCACCTGTGCCTTTACCACACACGGACCTATTTCNTCGGCAACCTTGCCTGCTTGCTCCGGAGTTGTCGCCACCCTGCCGCGTGGTATGGCGATTCCCTCNTCTTCAAGTAGTGGCTTGGCTGCACATTCTTCAAAGTTCATCTCACGTCCGATCGTTTTTAACTNATTGTATTTATTTGCCGTATTTGCNCCAATAGGTGCCGAATAACTCGTTCTCGCTCGGTTTATCTTCCGGGATTGTCTCAACCAGATGTGTCACATTGATGAAATGGTGATATGCGAGATTCTCGCTTATTGAATTACCAGCCCAAGTTCCACAACCCATCGTCAGGGTGAATCCTAGACCGTTATCAAAACTTCCGCCGTTTCCAAATGTATGAGCTTGGTTNACGAGCACGCGAACGACGTCAAGGCGTTCGGCTAATAATTCAGCATTTTTAATGGTCTTGGTGTGAATACCCACAGAATGCCCCATACCCTGATATTTAAGAACATNTTTTACTTGGCTAATGGCTGCTTCAAAATCTGGGACACGATATATAGTAAGTGCTAGTGAAAGTTTTTCACCTGAGAGAGGTTTCTCAGGGCCNGCCCCGGTGTCTTCGACCATAAAGAATTTTGCTTGTTTCGCGGCNACGGGTAGACCACAAACATCAGCAAAGACGTCAGGGTCTTTGGCCAAAACATGTCTGTTNAGATGACCATCNACCCAGAGATTGTCAAGAATCTTCTGCTTATCATCGCTGGNGCACATGTATCCGCCGACCCTTGTCAGTGCNTCGATAGCTTCTTCATAAATACTATNCTGAATAGTTACTGAATTTTCCGACGAACATGAGGTTGCATTATCAAAGCATTTGGATGCCATTATCTTCCTTGCGGCATCATTTAAGTCTGCGCTGGNATCAATTATCACCGGCACGTTACCCGCTCCTACACCTATNGCAGGCGTGCCGCTCTTATAAGCATTNCGAACATTGTTTTGTGAGCCGGTTACAACCACAAGGTCACATTCTTGCATTAGCGTGTTAGTCAAATTTTTAGAAATTGGACCAGGTAGTATTTGTACAAGATTTGCAGGNAATCCTATTTTCTCAAGTTCGCTCCGCATCAGCTCAACTGTGCGTCCAGTTGCCTGCAGGCCAGCTGGTGATGGAGCTATTATGACTGCATTACGGCCCTTTATTGCCATCATTGCTTTATTAACCGGGGTAGCACAGGGATTTGTGGACGGTACTACTGCGCCAACAACTCCAACAGGTTTAGCGTATTTGACCAATCCCCTTTCCGGAAACTTTTCTATAATGCCGACTGTTTTGACCCGGAGTANGTCCCTNAGAGTGCCAAAATTCTTGCGTTGATTTTTTATAATTTTGTCTTCAACNTTTCCCAACCCCGTTCCAGCTACTGCAAGTTTAGCTGTTTCACGAGCATTTTCTGGTTTGTAGATTGCCCAGCATAAAGCTGTTACAGCTTCATCAACACGATCTTGATTGGCGGAGAGGAGCTGTGCCATTGCTTTTCTAGCATTAGCAATTAATTTGTTGATGACGGCGAAATCATCTTGATCAGCATCAATATTTTGGGTGTGTTGCATGTTGTCTCTCCTGCAATACCGGACAAGACTNTAAGTNAAATGCCAGAAGTGCATAGCACTTTTGCAATGCTTGTCTCAAAATATGGCATTTCATTCTGTAATTGAGCCAATGAAAAANCGCAGTTTCAAAATACAGTACCTTTATACTAAATTATTGAAGTNAAGATCGTAAAAGAGCAATGCAATTTTTTGACAATAGATTTTTCAAATTTGGACTAAAAAGGCGACAATGGCTGCTTCATCCGTTAAATAAATGTGCAAATAAACATTACCAAGGAGGCCCAACAAATGGCTCAGATGACTACCGAGGAAGCCTTTGTGAAAGTATTACAACGCCAAGGCATTGAACATGCTTTTGGTATCATAGGTTCAGCGATGATGCCTATATCAGATTTGTTCCCGAAAGCANGTATTTCTTTCTGGGATTGTGCCCATGAGTGCAATGCCGGAATGATGGCTGATGGNTTTACTCGTGCAAGTGGCAAGATGAGTATGATGATTGCTCAGAATGGCCCCGGCATAACAAACTTTGTAACGCCGGTTAAAACNGCTTACTGGAACCATACACCGCTCCTGTTAGTAACTCCGCAGGCTGCCAATAAAACAATGGGACAAGGCGGTTTCCAGGAAATTCCCCAAATGGCTGTTTTTGAGGATATGGTCTGTTACCAAGANGAAGTGCTTGATCCATCGCGTATCGCTGAAGTACTCAATCGAGTGATAGCCCAAGCTTGGAGGGGGAGTGCCCCTGCGCAGATAAATGTACCAAGAGATTTTTGGACACAAGTCATTGATATTGAATTACCGGAAGTGATTGACATTGAGAAACCATCGGGAGGCCGTTCCGGGATTGCTCGAGCTGCAGACCTGCTTTCAAATGCGAAGTTTCCAGTCATACTGAATGGAGCTGGAGTAGTGTTGTCCGATGCAATTCCAGCCTCTGCAGTGCTAGCAGAAAAATTAAGTGCACCAGTTTGTTGTGGTTATCAGCACAATGACGCATTCCCAGGAANACATCCATTATCTGTTGGNCCGCTTGGCTATAATGGTTCCAAAGCAGCTATGGAGCTAATTGCGAAAGCTGATGTGGTTTTAGCACTTGGGACCCGATTAAATCCTTTTTCAACATTGCCAGGTTACGGGGTTGATTATTGGCCGGCAAAAGCCNAGGTGATCCAGGTAGATATTAATCCCGANCGCATTGGTCTTACCAAAAAAGTCAGCGTAGCAATNCAGGGCGATGCAAAAATGGTTGCNGAACAGCTTACAGAAGNATTAGAGCCGACTGCCGGNGATAACGGGCGAGATGGTAGGCTTGCACTTATCCAACAAACCAAATCGGCTTGGTTACAGAANCTNTCATCCATGGATCACGAAGATGATGANCCTGGCACNACTTGGAATGAGCGCGCGCGTGACCGCGAGCCTGATAGAATGTCAGCACGGATGGCTTGGAGAGCAATCCAAGCGTCATTACCAGAGGACGCCATAATTTCTTCAGACATTGGCAACAATTGTGCGATAGGAAATGCCTACCCTACTTTTGAGACTGGTAGGAAGTATTTAGCGCCAGGCTTATTCGGCCCTTGTGGATATGGTTTTCCTGCAATACTAGGTGCGAAGATAGCCTGNCCNGATACCCCTGTTGTTGGGTTCGCTGGCGATGGTGCATTTGGCATTTCGATGAATGAGATGACCGCCTGTGGGCGAGATCCATGGCCGTCGATAACTATGGTAATTTTCCGCAACTACCAATGGGGTGCTGAAAAACGCAATACCACGCTATGGTTCGATGATAATTTCGTCGGCACNGAGCTTGATCTTGATGTAAAATATGCCGAAATNGCTAAGGCGTGCGGTGTAAACGGGGTTCAAGTTGGCNCTATGGATGAGCTAACCGATGAGTTGGCTAAGGCCGTGGACGCTCAGATGAATGATAACNAAACGACTTTTATNGAAGTATTACTAAACCAAGAGTTAGGGGAACCTTTCCGTCGAGATGCAATGAAGAATCCTACTATCGTTGCCGATATAGATCCTGCCGACATGCGGCCGCAATAAAAAATGGCACATCCGTGCTAAAATGGGCCCGCCACAGGATTGGCGGGCCTTCAAGTAAGACTGCTAACGAANAATGNCGTTNGCAGGGTNAATTNATNTANACGATATGTTTTNTGGAGTNGTTTATANACGTTCAGCCTAGCNTGAGATTATATTTCTATACTTTNACAAGAGANAGATNCAATNCNGTNGAATGTANTTTATGCTGTCANTAATTNGCTTTATCGGGGGGAGAAAATGATTGAAAGGCCAATGGGAAGTCCTGACGACTCTGCTGTTGGTCCGCAAGGTGGTGAAGCGAGTAGNCCTATAAGATCACCTATAAGGCAAGAGGAATTGGGAAGCGTTGCATTGACGCCAACAGGTGAATTTGAGGCTGGCTCATACCAGACTTTTCAACTTGTATACACGGCAGGGAAATTCGGCATAGANGATTCNGGTTCAATGCGTGTGTGTTTCCGATTTGCTTCCGATCAGACAAGGCCACAATTTGAAGATCCAAAGTGGGCTAATTATACGACCATAAAGGCAAGCAATGATGCCGTTCTTGAATATCATTATGATCCCAAGGGGAATGTACGTCCTTGGGATCGCACACTTTATGTAAAGGTAGTTAAAGGGTTTCTTCGTGAAGGAGACACNATAACTATCACATTNGGTGAAACAGNACACGGGTCTCCGGGGATGCGGCTGCAAACATTTTTAGAAGATACATTTGAGTTTCACACGCTAGTAGATCCGATTGCGACATACAATTACCAACCGTTACCACTGCAACCCTCCATACGGATTGTAGCCGGCCCACCNGTAGATTACGTGGCTGTGTTACCAACGTTGNGAACNGCTGGGCAATTATTNGCGCTGANNATTAAGGGTGAGGATGAGTGGGGAAATCCCTCCGACCAATGNGATCTTACTTTGGGTTTAAAAGCAAATTTGGATATTGTTGGCTTACCAGAAACCATAACACTCAAGCCGGGAATTGACTNTGTTACCATTGAAGGGCTCATGGTTGAAGAGTTGGGTGATGTGGTTGTGGAGTTGATCGATCGAAAAGGGACAGCCGTTACGCGNAGTAACCCCCTTCGTATTNTAGAGAAATCTGATTTATTGCACTGGTGGGGCGACCTTCATGGTCANTCNGAAGAATCTATAGGAACCAANAGTGCGCGGCAATATTTCACTTTCGCTCGTGACAAAGCCTTCTTAGATGCGACTGGTCACCAAGCTAACGATTTTCAAATTACAAATGAGTTTTGGGCNGAGCTTGACCATTTGTCTGCNGAGTTTAATTCCGACGGTGAATTTNTTGTGCTGCCGGGCTATGAATGGTCTGGTAATACAGGTTTGGGTGGAGACCGGAATGTTTATTTCTCCGANGAAGGTAGGCAAATCCGGCGCTCATCGCATGCGTTAGTGGAAGATCAGAGTGATATTGATACAGATTGTAACAGCGCAGCCGAACTTTTTGAGGCATTGACGGCAAGTGAAGAATTTGACGTTGTCACTTATGCCCACTGTGGTGGGCGTTATGCTGATGTGAGGCTAGCACATGATGGTCATTTTGAAAAATCGATGGAAGTGCACTCATCGTGGGGTACTTTCGAGTGGTTAGTTAAAGACGCTTTTGAAATGGGTTATCGTTGTGGAATTGTTGCTAACTCCGACGGNCACAAAGGTAGACCTGGCGCTAGTTACCCAGGGGCTTCATTATTTGGCGCTGTGGGCGGTCTAACCTGTTTTTTAATGCCTGAATTGACGCGGTCGGCGTTACTTGATTGTATGCGTAAGCGAAGACATTACGCTACGACTGGCGGCCATGGCGGTCGAATGCTAGTAGATGTAGCCGTCACCTTTGAACACCAGGGCACGCTTTATCATGATGACCCGAAGCTAGGGCCCGCTGATGGCTTCGCAGCAGGTTCTGCTGTAATCGGTGATATAGTCCATTTGCCTGACGGTAATGCGAAACTTTGTGTGGATATTGTGGGCGCAGCTCCAATCGAGCGGGTAGATATCTTTAATGGATTGGAGCACGTAGAAACTATTCGTCCATATACCCAGGANGAGCTTGGAAATCGTATTCGTGTGATTTGGGAGGGAGCGGAATATAGAGGTCGCTTTCGACAAGTAATATGGGATGGGGAAGCGCANTTTTCCGANAATNAGATTATTGATGCTTCGCCAATAAACTTTTTCAATCGTGATAANGNACTTAACCGGTTAGGNACAACTGGTTTGCAATGGAGAGCATTGACCACCGGCAATCTTGGGGGATTTGATGTTTGGGTGGGGGACGCTTACGGGGGCACCCTTAAGCTTGAAACACCACTGGTTAAATGTGGTATCCCGTTGGAAGAAATCGGCTTTGAGGACGAAGTTTTTGATGAGAGCGGTGTTCTACCTAGATATTTGAAAGTCTTTCGTATGCCTAATAAAAACCGGCATACTTCAATNAAATTTTCCCGGGATCTCGAACTTAGAAATAGAGGTGATAACGGTATTTTTATTCGTTTAACTCAGGAAGATGGCACGCTAGCGTGGACAAGCCCGATCTACATTTACAGGTAAAAAAATCACTAGTCTGTTTCATTTGTGCATTCGCGTGAAATGTATGAGCCATTTGCCGCTAGTTCCGGTAAAGAAAAACGTGGGTGGGGACCCNCCCGATTTAGATAACCGTCAAGCTTACTGCACTAACTTCACTTTTTGCTGCTGTGTATCGTTGTTGCCCACTGGTTCGTATCGGTTGAGCCTGTTACTTGCAATTGACTGTCTGCAGCAGATCTGTATCCTTCAAATTCAAGGGGAACCTCTATGATAGTCGTTTTGTCAGCTTTCAAAGCTCGTTCTATTGCTGGCGCTAAATCTCCTATGTCATGGACTTGTTCGCCGTAGAAGCCAAAGGCGTGGGCTAAAGTTACGTAGTCGGGATTAGTCAGTCTGGTGCCAATATTACGATTGTATCTTGCATCTTGGCGTTGGCGAATAATTGAATAACCGCCGTTGTTAAAGACAACTATGGGCATAGCGATATTATATTGTTGAAGCGTTGCTAGTTCACCGCAACCAAATATAAAGCCGCCGTCGCCGCAAAATCCGATAACCGTGCGCTCCGGGAAAGCTGCTTTCGCTCCCACGGCTGCATGAAACGCATAGCCCATTGAGCCGAATGTATTTGCAAATAAAAATTGACCCGGCTGATAACACTGAAACCCAAACCTTGTCCAATGCCCCATTATTGATTGCGACGCGACAATTGCGTCTCGCGGCAAGATCCTACGAATTTCTTCCATTGCATGGAAAATTTCTGGATGTTTACCTTTCATTTCCTCAATAGCTGCAGCCTTAAGTGTTTGTATTTCAGGTGTACGATCAGCAGCTTTCGGAATTTTGCTTTCATCTAATGAATTTATAAGTCCTTGAAGTATGATTTTTGCGTCGCCCTCTACCGTTGCTGTAGGTGCGTAGTTTCGGCCAAATTCCTCCGGGTCTATGTCACAATGTATGATTTTACTGGGTATCGGAAGTGTCCATTGTTTGGTTGCGCGTTGAGAAAAGCGCGTTCCAAGCGCTAAAAGTAAATCACTTTTCGCTAAGACTTTCTCTTGAAGGGTGGTGCTCATGGATAGCAGGTTACCAAGTGCTAATCCATGATCTTCTGGAAGGACGCCTTTTGATCCATTCGTACAAAAAACGGGAGCTTGTAAGCGTTCAGCTATTTCTCTTAGTTCGGTAGATGCTTTTGCCTTAACCACGCCGCCGCCGGCCCAGATTGCGGGACGTTTAGAATTTCTGATAAGTTGAATTGCGTTGCTAATCTCGGTTTTTCGCAAAGATGGAGGCGCGACCTTTGCTTTTGGCAATATCTTGAAGTCCGTCTCTCCGTTTAAAAAATCAGTTGGAATATCAAGAAATACTGGGCGCGGTCGCCCTGTGCGCATTCGTCGATAAGCTTCATTTATGGCTTCAGGGATTTCTTCAATTCTGGTTACGCTGTGTTGCCAAGAGGAGACGGGAACAAACATTTCGCCTTGGTTTGGACCGTCGTGATAGAACCCTTTATTTTTACCAACGTATTCACTGAGAATCTGAGTTGAAATATGTAACAGCGGCCACGATTCGTTATATGCCTCACCCATGGCGCAGGCGACCCCGGCGGCACCCGGCCCGGCAGTTGTAAGTACAACACCCGGATTCCCGGAAATCCTGGTGTAAGCATCTGCCATATGTCCCGCGCCATCTTCACTTCTTGGAGTTATGAGCTTAACGGAGCTCTCAATCAGTGCATCATATGTTGGCATAAGGTGGCTGCCTAGAACTCCAAATGCAACCCGAGCTCCTTCCTCTTCGAGACTTTTTACCACCGCTTCACCGCCAGACATTATGGCCATGGGTAAATTTCCCTAACATTTTCTTCCTTACAGCGCCCTACTATGATCCTATAAATGAGGTGCAGCAACTTATTTTGGGTTTGACGTTTTGAAAATAGCGACACATTTGGACTTGGCAAGGCAATGGGAAGCAACGTTGGAGAAACTCTCTCCGGAGGAAGACCATATAGCAATTATAGAAATTTGTATGATGTTAGGGACGACCCTACTAAACACAATTTTTCATAAACGTGGAATACGCGAGGAGGTATACGACCAAAATCATACTACGCGGCCTCCCATTCCAAAGGAGGTGGAAGTGAAGATCACCTCTGAGGTTCGCGATATAATGGACGAGCTGCATTATATTGAACAAATGCGCGGTCTTTATTGTCGAGGTATAAGCGGTAAGCTTCGAGACCCCCGTGATTTACCAGATTTAGATCCTGCCGTCACAGCAAAGTGTCTTTTGAAGATTGAAAAAATTAGGAGATTTGCTGCTAAGGTNATGGAGGAGTGACATAGGGTAATGAAGATTGCTGCACATTTAAAGTTAGCTAAAAGTTGGACAACGACACTTGCAAAGCTTGATCCTGAAACCGACCATCTGGCGATATTAGAATTTTCTATGATGCTCGGTACAACCTTAATGAATGCCGTTTTACACAAACGCGGTATTACAGACGAGTCCTTCGATCAGAACCATACNAACCGGCCGCCTTTCTCTAAAGAAATGATGACAAAAGTTACTCCTGATATCTCGAAAATGATGGAAATGATGGCCTTTTTNGAAAATGCTCGTAANNTACATTGCCGGGCAATAGGTCATGATCGTACTGCTCCTCGTGTGTTGCCGNAATGGGAGCCCAACGTTGTTAGTCAGTGCGCGATTCGTCTTAGAGCGATACAAGCTTTTGCCGATGTTGTTATGCAAGAGAAATCGAACTGTGCTTAGAACTTGATATANCGTANGCTNAGAGAATATANTTGNNTCNAAACGCTGACTANAGACTGATGNNAANCAGNNGATCGCNTTTGTNGAACGTNTTTNCCAGCGAGAAAAATTNATCAAGATACTTCATGAGACTGAACNATCANTCTGGTNACATATTATGGATGNAACACCAAAGGTAGTNTTTCGGCAGNATTTTATAAGNTNCACCGNCAGATNTTTGGACCGGTNNNGATCAAAGTTGGGGCCGANNCAACCTANGCTTNGAGNCTTNACTGCGTTTTAAGGNNTACTCATNAAGTTGTAANTNNNTAAATGGACTGCATCATNAATNGTCACNAAANTTTTGANANAGCACAAAATATAGGCGTTGAAAAATTCTTTNCNTTNAAATAGCTATATTTTACANNGGGTTAGCAAACGGCATAGATAGTGCACTANGNAANNCNTTGGTTTTATTGAATTTTTNATTGAAGCGTAAGAATAGGGGCCTCANTTGTTTGATGAGATGTTGACCGACANGGGTGTTGTCAGACCTCCTTACAAGGTCCTATCAAAGTGGATTGAAAANGTTGGCATAGAGTTTTTACGACAGCGCAGTGAGGAAGCCGAAACTATTTTTCAGAGGTTAGGGGTCACATTTTCTGTCTATTCTGATGGTGGAGATCCGGAGCGCTTGATCCCCTTCGACGTCATACCGCGTATTTATGATTCCGAAGAGTGGAGATTTCTATCTGCCGGGATTATCCAACGTTCTCGAGCCCTNAACGCTTTTCTATTTGATATCTATCATCGTGGTGAAATTTTNCGCGCTGGTGTGGTCCCNACGGNATTGGTCTATCAAAATGAAAGTTTNATTCCAGAAATGGTATCTGTAGATCCGCCACACGGCATTTACAGCCCTATAACTGGAATTGATTTGGTTCGAACAGGTGTAAATGACTTTTATGTGTTAGAAGATAACTGTCGCATTCCTTCTGGCGTNAGCTATATGATGGATAATCGCGAAATTATGATGCGAATGTTTCCCGATCTCTTTTCAAAAATAAGCATCGAACCCGTAGACCAATATCCTGATGGACTGAGGAAAACCTTGCTNGAGCTCGCGCCTAGTAATGCTTCGGAGGATCCGAATGTAGTAATATTAACGCCTGGGATGCATAATTCCGCTTTTTATGAGCATTCTTATTTAGCAGACCAAATGGGTATTGACCTAGTTGAGTCACAGGATCTATTTGTCGAGGACCGTGTGGTTTGGATGCGAACAACCTTGGGTCCAAAGAGGGTTGACGTTATATATCGTCGCGTGGATGATATGTTTTTAGATCCATTGTTCTTCCGACCCGATAGTCTTTTAGGAGTTATTGGGCTTTTCGACGCTTACCGGCATGGAAATGTAACTCTTTGTTCTGCACCAGGGGCTGGAGTTGCTGATGATAAAGCCGTTTACGCCTTCGTTCCAAAAATGATTGAGTTTTATCTTGGCCAGAAACCAATTCTGAAAAATGTGAAGACCTGGCTATGTGGTGTGGCCGATGATTGCGCCTTTGTTCTTGATAACCTGAGTGAACTTGTGGTTAAGGAAGTGCATGCTTCCGGTGGATATGGAATGTTGATTGGTCCTGCAGCGACTGCGGCCGCATTAGCAGATTATTCTGCACGTATTCGTGACAACCCATCCAATTTTATTGCGCAGCCAACTCTCGCGTTATCAACTCTCAACACACTTTGTGGCGACGCGCTTTCAGGTCGCCACGTAGATTTTCGCCCGTTTTGTCTTATTGGGGAAAAAGAACGACTTGTGGCTGGTGGGTTAACTCGGGTCGCTCTTACCGAGGGCTCATTAGTGGTAAATTCGAGTCAGGGTGGTGGAGTTAAGGACACATGGGTTTTGGCTGATAATAAATTTGGCTTTCGGTAAGGAACAATGCTGAGCAGAACAGCAGAGAATTTATTTTGGATTGCTCGATACATAGAGAGAGCGGAGTCTATGGCTCGTCTCATTGAAATGGGTTGCCGTATGGCAATGCTACCAACATTTGCTAGTCGAGAGGAGTGGCGTTCTATTTTGATAGCGGCACAAGCGAATAGACACCCTTTATTAGATCGTCGTGTTAATGAGGCTGAAGTTATTAATGAATTGATGTTGAATCTTGAAAATCCTTCATCTATTGCAAGCTGCTTGAAGAGTGCGCGCAATAATGGTCGAAATGTCAGGTCAGCAATTACTCAGGAAATGTGGGAGGCACTTAATGATGGGTGGGGGCGTTTGTCAAACATAGATGGGGTCTCCGTTCAAAGAGATCTTCCAAGTCTCCTCGATTGGATCAAACAACATTCATCTGTATTTAGGGGAGCTGCGGAAACCGGCATGATACGCGATGATGGGTACAATTTTTTAAGGATCGGTGGCGCGTTAGAGCGCGCTGATATGACATTGAGGCTTTTGGACATAAA
>PBCW01000038.1 GCA_002718015.1 Rhodospirillaceae bacterium | reverse complement strand
AGAAAACGTTGAGTAAGGACCGGTGCGTAACCTTTGGAAAACGCCCTTTGTACCCAAGTCTGCCTTTACAATTATTGCTTTTTTCCGACCTATAATATCACCATGCAGTTGAAAAATATCATCCCAGGCCCGCGATGCTATTTTGAGTGGCGAATCTCTAAACGCTCCTAGTTGTATTAATATTGTAGAGCCCACATTCTTTTTTGGTTTTTCGTTTAATGCCGCTGTTTTCAAAACTCGGCCCTGAATTGTTTGAGAAGATACACCTTCACTAGAGAGAATGGCTGAATTATTTTTAGTTTTTTCAAATTTAGGTGGTATCACAGCGATGGTTGTTGGTCGGCCATTTCGACTACCGGGTAGTATTCTTTGCGTAACAAATGGCTTTTGGTCAATACCTGCGAGTTCTTGAGGCTCTATTGTATTCGGAGCGTTCCCACGCGTTCTTTGAGCCGATCCTTTTTCAATCAGACTTAAATTCATTGCATATTGATTTATTGCGCTCTCTGAAGATTTCAGATCCTGTAGCGGCGCTTCCCTCTTATGCGACGATTTTTTATCAGTGAACGGAATTTCTGAAGTGTTGGTATCGAGGCTTAATTTAGGCTCTTTCGCCGTTTCTCTGGGTACAGAATTTTCTGCATATACTGTTTGCCTGTTTTCTTCATTGGCATCAACCAGACGCTTTGCCTCAGCTAGCTGTTCTTCATTCATGCGCCTCGCCAATACCTTCCGGTTTTCAACTGCGACGGTTCTAACAAAAACGTCCGGTTTCGGCTTTTGCTGGGCTGCTAATGTAAACCAACGATGTGCTTCAACATCGTTTTGTTCTACTCCTTGCCCCTTCGCATAGAGTAACCCAACACCAACACGTGATTTGGCATCTCCTTCGTGGGCTAATGGCAAAAACTCTTTGTAGGCGACTTGGAAATCGCCACGTATGTANGCGTTGCGCCCTGCNGCAAAGTCTGCAGCACTAGCCACACTAGCCACCATGCTCGGTATNACGAACAATAATGCTAATTTTTTCATAAATCCCACCAAAGGTTNTATANAGACACTTNATCAATACTTAATTAAAAANNNTATNANTTTGTTTCATTNNACTTTTATTTATTATANATGAAGTAAGAAAACAATAAATATTTTAAAGCAGGTAAATATTTGTTNAATACAATAATTTTAAACCAAATAAATTATTCTTTTTCAGATGGATACGATATTTNGTGCGCTAAATANNTTNTCGCACTAGATCTCGATTATTGGTTTGCGTTAAGTACTTGAANAAAANAAAATCTACTTTACGCTACCNAATATAACGTATTAGGCTTCTNTGGCNGAATTAGGGCACNAAGTGCCCTAANTTAATAATTAATAAAGCTCGANAAGCGGCTCAAATCATCGCGTTGGATAAAATATTTTGCNGNTAANGGTAANAGGNATTATCNGTTAAGTNCNCGCCAAATTTTTTCNGGCGTAGCCGGCATATCAATCATATTGGCATTAGAGACACCAGCAGACNNTAGCGCGTNAACAATCGCATTCATAATAGTAGGGAGCGCGGCAATNGTGCCAGATTCTCCAGCTCCTTTGACCCCAATTGCATTGGTGCGACATGGAACAGGATGAAAACCCAATTTAAAATTAGGCATATTATCTGCACGTGGCATAGCATAATCCATGTANGAGCCACTGATGAGTTGGCCATCATCATCATAGATGGAATCCTCCATAAGCACCTGCCCCGCTCCTTGTGCAATGCCTCCATGGAGTTGCCCGTCGACTATCATGTGATTTATTACCCGGCCAGAATCGTCAACCCCCGTGTATCGGTCTAGAGTGAGAGCTCCCGTTTTTGGATCTATCTCTATCTCAGCAATGTGACACCCATTTGGATAGGTAGGGGCATTTGCTTCATAGTCTACCGCTGCATCAAGAGCACCGAGGGGTGCGGTATCAATTATCTTTTCAAGTGTAACCGTTCGATCTGTACCGGCAACCACGAAAAAACCCTTTTCGAATTCTACATCNGCNGGTGCNCANTCGAATTGGTTGGCGGCCAGAAGGCGGGCTTTTTCTANTACNGCGAGCCCGGCCTTGTGGAATGCACCACCGCCAACTGCCATTGTTCGCGATCCCGTCGTTGATCCCGCCGAGGGAGAAATATCACTATCCCCTTGGACCATCGTAATGCGTTCTGGACTTATCACAAGAGTCTCAGATATCAGTTGCCGAAATGCATCAATGTGCCCTTGACCCTGAGATTGGGCTCCGCTGAATAACACAAGACGATTATCCGCATCGAAACCAATTCGTGCAGACTCCGAAGTATTTGCTCCTGCATGTTCTAGGAAACAAGCGATACCTAAACCACGCAGCAATCCCATATTTTCTGAAATCACACGCCGCTTCTCAAAACCATTCCAATCAGCAAGCGGGAGGGCTTTATCCAATATTTCATTAAATTCNCCAGAATCATAGGTAACTTTAAGAGGCGTGGANTAGGGCATATCCTCCGANGGGATAAAATTGCGTTTTCGGATTTCCGTACGTCCGATACCGGTCTTTTCAGATGCCATATCCATAAGTCGTTCAATAACATAAGCGGCCTCTGGCCTTCCTGCCCCTCGATAAGGGCCGATTGGAGCAGTGTTTGTAAATACACATTCCACCTGAATATAAATTGATGGTATGCGGTAACAGCCGGAGAGGCACATTGCAGTGTTGCGTGTGGGGCTGCTGGGACCACTGGCAGATAAATATGCCCCCATTCCTTGTATTGAGTGATACCGAAGTGCTTGTATAACTCCGTTATTGTCCAATGCAATTTCAGCAGTGAGTTGACTATCGCGCGCAGCGTTATCGCTTGCAAAGCTTTCTGCCCGGCTAGCAACCCATTTAACAGCCCGGCCTAGACGTTCAGCTGCACGAAGGATGACAGGGTACTCGGGATAGCATTGTGTTTTCATACCAAACCCACCACCAACATCTCCTGTTACAATGCGAAGATCCTCTGGGTTATTGAGTTTTAGTGCCAGCGACGCAAGCTGTGAGTGCAGTGTCTTAACTCCTTGGCTGCATGCATANAGCGTAAGCCTTCCGTCTTCTACGCGACCGATGGCTGCTCTGGGCTCCATTGCAGAAACGACAAGGCGGTTATTGCGTGTCATAAGTTTTACTGTATGGGTAGCNGTTTTAAATGCTCTATCGGTTGCTGATTTGTCTCCGTCGTCCCAGTCCAATATCAAATTATTAGCAACATTTGGCCAGATTTGTGGAGCCCCGTCTAAAATGGCTTTTTCAGGGCGGACTATTGAGTCCAGCGGCAAATAATCCACGTTTACAAGCTCNGCAGCATCCTCCGCCTGCGTCTTCGTCTCTGCGATGACGATAGCCACAGCTTCTCCCACATGCCTAACTCGTTCTTTTGCAAGGGGCCAGCGATCGGGACACACGGGTCGTTTCCCGTTGCGTCCTTGGGCTATACGGGTGCATGGAATGGGGTGAATATTTTGGAGGTCATCAGCAGTATAAATAGCAATTACCCCCGTCTCGGCTAACGCTAAAGAGCTATCGATACTCGCGATTTCTGCATGCCCATGAGGTGAGCGAACAAAGACCGCATGAGCCATATTAGGGAAAGTNAGATCGGCGGTGAATTGNCCTTTTCCTGTCAGTAACCTTGCGTCTTCACTCCTACCAGGTGCTTCAGAACGGCCATATTTTTCAATTTCATTCGTCATACATTAGCCTTGTAATACCATCCACGATTACCCAAGCGCTATAGCGTGTTATAGTGACAGAGTGCATTAACTCGGATATTTTTTAAACGGGATAAGATGCTTCATTAACATATATAGTGTTTCAGACTTCGGAAAATAGTATCGCATCTGCATCTTTTCAACTGTTAGCAAGACCCGAAAGGGAATTGGTGGTACGGGCTTTTTTGCATCAAAACCAATGGAATTAAAATATTTGTGTGAGCTAAGCCTCAATACGCGGGAAATTTGGGATAATTTCGGAGTCATGCGTGGGTTTAAACTTTTCAACCTCGTTTTGAAATCGAATAAAAATCAAGGGGAATTTAAAATGACTATAAGTTTCGCGTTTATCGGTTTTGGTGAGGCTGGTTCCAACGTTTCGGAGGGGCTTTTAGAGGCTGGAGTAGAGCGGATAAAGGCGTACGACATCTTATTCGATGAGGAGATAGAGAGGGTTCGTTTGCATGAATTAGCGAATAAGATTGGTGTTGAGCCTTGCGATTCAATCGCTGACGCTATTTCTGATGTCGATATTGTATTCTCTACAGTAACTTGCTCTGCATGCCTGGATGTAGCGGAAGAGGCAGCCAAACATCTCCATCCTAAGCAGTACTATCTCGATTTCAATTCTATCTCTCCGGGGAAAAAGAGAAAGGTTCGTGATCTAATTAAAGTTAGCGGGGCGCACTTCGTAGAAGGGTCAGTTATGTCAAATGTGCCGGGGAAGCGACACACAGTACCTATGTTCATCGGTGGAGACGGAGGCGAAGCCTTTGTCAGCATGGTTCAGCCTTATGGTATGGATGTAAAATTTATTCAGGAAGAAGTAGGGCAGGCGTCTGCGTGTAAAATGGTACGCTCCATTACNATGAAAGGTATAGAGGCNCTTTATCTTGAGTGTATGCAGGCTGCTCGACACTTTAATATTGAGGACGAGGTTCTCGACTCAATTATAGAGTCGATGAAAGGCATGAATTGGCGCGAGAAGTGTACTTTTAACATGCCACGCACCATAATCCATGCTCAGCGGCGTTCGGATGAAATGGAAAATGTGACCGAGACACTTAATGAAATAGGACATACGCCTCGTATGGCTAAGGCAACTGCGGATACTCTTCGTTGGTGTGCATCGCTTGGGTTACGTGAAAAGTGTAAAAACCGTCTCGCATCTGGGTATACAGAGGTTTTGGACCTCATAGCCGAAGCGCGAGACAAAAAGCTATAAAAAACGATAAGAGGCAGCAACAAAACGATGCAAGCTCAAAAGCTGCGCCGTTTTGTTACGATTGCGCCCCTTTTATAGGTCTACACCTGCAGCCTTTGCACCAGCTATACGGCCAAAGACTGAACCATTCATAAGACCAGTACCACCCGCATAATTAAAATAAAACAAACCGCCTACAAGTTCTCCGGCAGCATGTAGACCATCAATTGGGCGCAGGTCACTATCAAGAACTTGCCCCTGATTATTAATGCGAAGCCCGCCAAACGTAAATGTAATGCCACACGTGATAGCGTAAGCCTCGTAAGGAGGCTTATCGAGTTTGTTAGCCCAATTAGTTTTTGGAACGTCAAGTCCCTTCGTTCCACGTCCATCAAGAACTGCTGGGTTAAACCGAACGTCCTCCATCACAGAGCCATTAAACTCATTAATAGTTTTAAGGCATTGCGCGGCATCCACACCTTCTAGCTGTTCGACCAAGCCTTCAAGAGTGTCGGATTGAACCTTGGTCATTTGGCGAATACGATACTCATCTCTCAAAAGTTCAGTTACCTTTTGATCGAATATTTGCCAAGCAAATTGAGCTGGTTGATTGAGTATTTCTTTCCCATACTTCGCATAGGTATAATTGCGAAAATCTGCCCCCTCATCTACAAACCGTTTACCAGTGGCATTCACCATTATCCCAAGAGGGTAGGAATGCTTCTGAAAATTGTCTCCGACTGCTAAGTCACCAAATTCAGGAGCGTTAAGGTCCCACCCGACAGCATGACCGCCAGACCAGTTACCATAGGGCATTGCGCCTATATCTAAAGCCATCTTAATTCCAGCACCCATATTATGCCGAGTGCCGCGTACTTTAACGAGATCCCAACCTGGACCCATGTAACGAGTACGCCAATCCGAATTCGCTTCGAATCCGCCACACGCAAGCACAACTGACTTCGCCCTGATTTCAGCAACCTTTCCGTCATGCTTTACCTTTACTCCGAAAACTTTTTCGTTGTCATATAGAAGTTCCACCGCTCTATGTTCAAACAAAACAGGAATACCCTTTTTCTGGGACTCCTTATATTGCATCTCCCAAATGCCATGTCCTCCTCCCCAAAATTCAAGGACCAGCCCCCCCCAGAATTTCATTTTTCCATCGACTTCGAATGCTTGACGCTTATACATCGGCATAAACCTCATCCCATTATCACGAAGCCAATGCATGGTCTCATTTGATCTCGTTACAAGCGTTTCGCAAAGTTCTGGGTCTGTACGATATTGTGTAACGCGGAACATATCATCGAAATACTGATCTGTGGTGTAGGTGCCAAAGTCATTTTTTTCTTTTTCTTCGTCAGTAAGATCCACCAGTGCAGCCACATCCTGTAACCCGTTGTGTGCGAAACGGACAGCTCCCGCTGTGTAACGACTATTTCCACCAGCTTCGTCTTCGGTAGCACTCTCCAACATGATAACGCTAGCGCCATGTTCGTGAGCGGAGAAGGCCGCACACATGGCCGCATTTCCTGCACCGATAATAACAACATCATATTCTTTATCAGTCATATTTCCTCCAAAATTTATCCCGTCGGTGAACGCTACAAATAAAAAGACAGTATCCTAACACCTATAACGTAAATCAGCGAATACACTATTTCACGTGTTACTAAAAGATACTATGCAAATATGCCGCACCATTTAGGCAGCATAGACTAATTAAGTGTATAATCTTATAGAATTTTTCAAGAGATATGCTGTGGTATAATTTTTTATATCGACCAACCAAAACTTAAGTGTGACCGATGAGGATAGAGGGGTGAAGCTAATTTTGACTAAAAAACTGAATGTATTCAATCGCTGAAAAGGTAGTTCATTTTGAAAGTTAATTATTGTTACTAGGAATTTTGCAAGGCTAACCAGTGAATCAAAAAACCTCGATTCTACATGTTATAACGGGACTAAATACAGGTGGCGCAGAACGTGTGCTTACTTCTTTAGCGCTTGAAAAAATGCGCGTTGGCGAGCACCCGTTGGTAGTGAGCTTGGTCGATGGTGGATCGCAATTTGATAAGCTTCAGACTGCTGGTTGCCGCGTGATCGGTTTGGGCATGCGACGAGGTCAGCCCAGTTTTAAAGCGTTAATGCGTCTGGTGCGTTTAATCAGATGTGAAAAACCCCCGGTGATACAAAGCTGGATGTATCATGCTGATTTGGCAGCTTTACTCGCGGTGTGCTTGTCGGGACGGCGTTCGTGCACGAAACTTTTTTGGGGCATACGATGCTCAGATATGGATGGTGGCCGGTATCGATACCTAAGAGGTGTTTGTTCTTGGCTATCCAAATTTCCCGATGGGATAATTGCAAATTCACATTCAGGGCTCAAATTTCATACGGAGGTACTTGGTTATAGGCCAAAGCGTACAGCTGTTATTCCGAACTTCTTCGACACTGAGCGTTATCGCTTTAGAGCGTCGGCACGTGGTCGTATTCGCAAAGAATTAGGGCTTAATGAGGATGACTTCGTTATCGCCGCGGTTGCTCGAGTTGACGCTATGAAGGATTATCCAAATTTCTTATCAGCACTAGAGAAAGTTGATGGAGTTACTGCACTTGCAATTGGCAAAGGAACAGAGACACTTCCGGTTACGCAAGGGTTAATCGCTCTAGGGGAACGTGATGACATACCGGACTTATTGGCAGCAATTGATGTTCTCGTGTCTGCTTCAGCTTTTGGCGAGGGATTTTCAAATGTTATCGGAGAGGCCATGGCCTGTCAGCGTGCCGTGATTGCAACCAATGTTGGTGATGCTCATAGACTTGTAGGCAGCGCAGGTATCGTCGTGCCTCCGTCTTCACCTTTTTTGCTTGCACAAGCAATTGCGAGCCTGCAACGCGATATTAAATTAGTACGGAGTATGGGTCATTCAGGGCGAAAGCGAATTATTTCTGAGTATCAGATGGAGAAGGCTGTGGCTGCTTTTCAGGCAGTCCACGGATACAGTAACAAAAATTAAAAAATGCCAGGGGAAATCCAGGACAGAAATTGGTGTTTAAATATTAAATAACCATGGGGCTAATTCAAAAATTCATTTAGCATAAGGGGGTGCGATAGGCGTCACCCACTTTTGCGGTCATGAAAATGTCCGCGGGGAAGTTACCTTGTAAGTTTTTGTACTGAAGATTTAGTGTTACCAACCCAACATGCCAGATTGACGACGAGGATCAGCGGCACCAAATAACCTAGATTTTTCGTCTCGGTATATCGCGCAGACTGCTCCTGCTGCACGTGTAAGTGAGGGAAAGTCCTCGACGATATGTCCACGATTTGCAAGTTCGTTGCGAACTGTTAGAGGCACCCGACTTTCAATTTTTATTTTCCCAGGGTCTGACTCATGCGGCTCAAACGAATTAGGGTGACTGTAGGTAGCAAAACGAGGTGCCTCGATTGCTTCCTGCATGTCCATACGAAATAGATTGATGTTAAGGAAGGCCTGAGCCATGGCTTGACATTGTACATCGCCACCGGGCGTGCCAAACGGCATAGTCACTGACCCTTTCTTAATTGCTAAGGCCGGATTGGGTGTCAGTCTAGGACGTTTTCCAGGAGCTACACACGATGCATGTTCTGGTACGGCCCAGTTTTGTGAACCACGACCAGAAGCTACGCAACCGATACCGGGGATTATAGGCGTCTGACTAGAATTGTCACTGGGTGTTATTGAAAAAGCATTTCCCTTCTTGTCGACGGCGCAAGCATAAGATGTGTCATATGAATGTTCCACAGGCCCATGCACTGTTGCTGGTGTTGGCCCGCTTCCTTGTCCTTCATAACCAGGAACATTACCGAAAGGCGGCAGTTCAGGAAAAGCATTTGCCATATCAATCATTTTTCGCCTTGTGGAGACATATTCCTCAGAGAGCAAATATTCTATGGGCACATCAATAAATCGAGGGTCTCCATAGTAGCGTTCTCGATCAGCGAATGAGAGTTTTATGCATTCCGCAATTGTGTGAATGTAGTCTGCCGTGTTGTGACCCATTCCTTTCAAATCAAAGCCGTCTAGTAGAGACATGATCTGTAGCAGTACGGGCCCCTGACACCATGGCTGACATGTGTAAATCTCAAAATCAAAATAGTTGCGCGAAATTGGATCCTCAATTTCCACGTAGAATTCTTTCAAATCCTCCGCGGTCATTAAGCCATCATTTTCTTTATGGTACTTAACAATCGCCTGTGCCGGGTCTCCCTCATAGAAAGCTTTGTGAGCAGCCAGAAGCCGTTCCTCTCGGCTGCCTTGTGTTGCACTTTCCTCATCTGCTAAATATTGGAGAGTCCTCGCAAGATCTGCTTGTACGAAGTTATCTCCAATCTCGGGTACTTTGTCATTTGGCAAATATATAGCGGCGCTTTGCGGCCAACGACGCAGATTATCTTGAGTGTTCACCAAAGTGCTATGCATCGTGGGATGCATTGCGAAGCCGTCGCGAGCGTACTTGATTGCTGACTCTGAAACCTCAGCGAGGCTCATTGTGCCATATTCTCTGAGTGCTGCGATCCAAGCAGCTGGGGCAGCAGGTATTACGCTCCGCAGTACCCCATGAGGAATCGCTCCACCATTATCAGAGATAAACATGTTTATATCCGTGGCTTTTGGCCACCAACCTAGTCCACTGATTGACTTTACTTCATCAGTATCAGCAAGATAAAAAATCATGGGGGCCACCCCACCGACATTTACTATATCGCTTTGCAAAACAGCCAGTGCCATGCCAGCCGCTACGCCCGCATCAATCGCGTTACCGCCAGCCTCCAGTATTTCATATCCTGATCGTGCGGCTAAATAATGACCAGCCGAGCACATGTGCCTGGTGCCGAGTTGCGTGGGTTGGAAAGAAACCATTTTTTCCCCTTACTCGCGCATGTCGCGCGTTAAAATTTAGGATCAGTATGCACAAAACTTCCTAAAAATGGAACATGAGAAGATTAATACGTTTGTTCGAGCGAGAGCATGGTCCGTATCAATCGCTAAGTTGCGACCCCCTGTTTAACCGCAGACAAATCGTTCGGGTATTTTGTTACACGTAAATAGCATAAATCGNATTTGCTATTTAAATACTTATGTCGCAAATATNAAAATTTTTCTCATTGCCGATCTAAATACGGTTAAAAAAAAGAGACAAGTTATTCGCAGGCATTTGCTTAATTTTAGTGAGGGAGAGGCTGCCAAACGCAGCTGTTTCTTCAAGCTGTGCAATATCTCTCAAACCCCATTCAGGATTTTGTTGTCGAAGGTAAACATCGAAATCGCTATTGCTCGGTGCTGTATGCGTGTCATTAATTTTAAATGGCCCATAAATATATAAAAGGCCGTCTGGCTCCAGCAGTTTGCCGGCATGCAGTAAAAGCCCCTCTGTAACGGCAATGGGGGAAATGTGTAGTACATTAATACAAATCATTGCCGATAATTTTGCTGCAGGAGCGCCATCAGTGGCGTTAAAGTGCCAATTAGCGGATAACAAATCAAGCGATCGGGCAGGTCGTAAATTCGGGAGGGCAAGTGTTTGTCGCCAGTCATCGATACTAGCACGGTGATATGGATTGGGGTCTGTTGGCCAAAAATTTAGCTTGGGAAAGGCTGTTGCAAAGGCTGCCGCATGTTGGCCCAAACCCGCACCGATTTCTAAAACATGGCCAGTGGAGCTCGAAAAGACTGGTCGCAGGGCCTCTGTAATTGGTTTCGTATTCCGTTCTCCGGCAGGTGTGGTGCGGCAATTCATGGATTAAGATATCTACTCGAATAGCTGTTAGGAAAAAATAGAATTACTTAATAAAAAAAATGAAAGAATTTTGCCACAGTGATATAAATACCTCCATAGTGCATTAGAGTCTGAACTGAGAATTATAAAGGGGAGGTCTATGGCCGAAACTGAAGATGTGCTAAGCCCGGAAACTGTGCATCAGAAATTTAAGGAACACGGCGTAACGCATGTGATTTGGTTGCCAGACAGTGAAACCAACTTTCTTTTTACACTGCTTAATGGTGACCCGGATTTGCACATGGTTGGTGTCGGACGTGAGGGAAATGCAGCCGCAGTAGCTGCAGGGCTCTACACCGGTGGTGCCAAGCCAGTAGTATTAATACAAAATACCGGCCTTATGGAGTCTGGTGACTCGATTCGTGGATGGCTGAAGAGCCTGAAAATTCCATGTGTAATGATGGTAGGCTATCGTGGCTATACTCGGCATGGAGTTACCACTGACACGGCAGCAGATTTTACAGAACCATTTCTAAATGCGTTTCAAATAAAATATTATCTCGTGGAAAGTGATCGTGATGCAGATCGCATTAGTGTTGCTTTCGATGAATGTGAGAAAGCTGATGGTCCAGTGGCTGTACTGGTTGCTGATGAATTTCACGGTTTCAATAGATAAAAAGGGGTCGTAGACCATGATGGAAACAGCCGATGTTATGAAACTCTTCCTTAAATACAGAGATGATGCAGTTGTGTTATCTGGTCGTGGTGGTCGTCATTGGGTGCCTATTACTGACAACGAGAAACTCGATGCGACTATGGGAGATCCTGCAATGGGTGGACACGCGAGCTATGCTTTAGGAATTGCTCTCGCACAGCCGAGGAAAAAAGTTGTCTTATTTGACTCAGATGGAGACATTCATATGTCGATGGGCATGCTTGCTACNATTGCGGAACAAGCCCCTACAAATTTTTACCATTTCATGCTCGATAATGAGATTTATGCCACCACGGGGGGTCAACCTGTACCTAACGCTAAAGTGGTCGATTATTCTGCAATAGCGACAGCTTGCGGATACCCAAAAGCCCATTCTTATTCCGAACTCTCGGATTTAGAGGTTGGCATGCCAGAAATTCTTGCAAAAGAGGGACCCGTATTTGTTCATCTTAAGGTAGCGCCAACAATTGAAAATACGCCGATCGGCCAGCGCAAACCATGGAATAACAGAGACAGAGTAAAAGTAGTTCAAGATGTAAGGGGAGAATTGGTTGGTGTCTAATCCGTTAATTCGGATTTCTAATTTAATTTGCCACAACAATTAAAAACAAAAAGAGGAATACGAGATGTCTTCTGAGCATATGGGTTTTTATAATATTGAAGATTTGCGCCAGGGTGCAAAACGGCGTCTTCCACACGGCATATTTGAATTCATAGACGGTGGTGCGGAGGACGGCATCGGGGTCCAAAACAACCGTGATGCGTATACATCTCTTAAGGTTAAAAACCGAGTATTGATTGACGTCTCGCAACGATCTGCTGAAACTGAAATTTTCGGTAAAAAAATCAAAATGCCGTACGGCATTTCGCCTACTGGTGCAGGGGGGCTAGTTTATTATGGCGGCGAGATAGGGCTTGCCAAGGCAGCTGCTAGAATGGGTGTACCCTGTACAGTTGCAACGAATGCATTACTACCAATGGAAGAAATCGCGGAGGGGGCCGGTGGAAACCTGTGGTTCCAGCTTTACATGTGGGCGGATAAAGAGATGAGTATGAAATTTCTCGAGCGCGTAAAAGCGACGGGGTTCGAAACGCTCATAGTGACGGTTGATGGGCCAGTTGGCCCCAACCGTGAGTATAATAAGAAGAATGGTTTCCACACACCGCTGAAATATACNCCAAAGCTAATTTCCCAGATTCTTGCAAGGCCTGGATGGTGTTATNGAGTTCTTTTGAAACAGTATCTTAACCGGGGTGCATTTAGAAAGGAAAACTATCCGGAAGAAATTGAGAGGAGAGTGACTGTAGCATCCGAGGANATGAGTGTAGTAAAAACCGACCGTCAGTCCTGGGAAGACATTAGAAAGATTCGAGATATGTGGAAGGGCAATCTTTTAATTAAGGGGTTGCAGAGTGCTGAAGATGCAGTCCTNGCGGCAGATGAAGGGCTCGAGGGTGTAATATTATCCAATCATGGCGGACGTTATGTAGATTGTGCGGCGGCACCATTGCAGGTTCTTCCAGAGACAAAAGCGGCAGTNGGTAATCGAATCAAAATAATCATTGATTCTGGAGCTCGCCGTGGCTCAGACCTCGTAAAGGCTATAGCACTTGGGGCTGATATGGTGATGTCCGGTCGACCTACGTTATTCGGGGCTGCTGCAGCTAATGAGGCTGGTGCTTATCGTGCTCTNGAAATTTTTTATGATGAGATGGATCGGGTCATGGCCCAATTGGGTCTCAACACTATTGAGGAGATTGGTCCACAGATTTTCTGGAACCCACCTGAATGGGTACCTCGACCCCAGCTTGGCTTTAGAGCTGCCGCGGAATAGATAAGTCATGCCATTAATGGGCACCCAGAATGCGCTGAATTTTAGCTTATTGACTGGCTGGCTGAGCAATTGGCAGGATTTGGTGTTATGATAGAATTGTTATTACTGAAACGGTGCTGTTACCAAATGGTGCTGATTGTTAGGGGATGATTTTATGACCAACGCTAATTTTGGTGCCTATAATATTGAGGACTTGCGGCAGAAGGCTAAGACGCGAGTTCCGAAAGGCGTGTTTGATTATGTCGATGGTGGAGCTGAAGACGGTATAGCTCTGAAAAATAATCGTGATGCATACAAACAGCTTAAGATTAAAAATCGTGTTTTAGTTGATGTTTCAAAACGCTCAATTGAAACCACAATTTTCGGGAAAAAGGCCGCTATGCCATACGGGATTTCCCCTACTGGCACCGCTGGTCTTATGTCCTTTGGTGGTGAAGCGGGTGTTGCCATTGCAGCTATGAAGATGGGAGTTCCATGCACGGTTGCCTTAAATGCTCAGACGGCGATGGAAGAAATATGGGATGTAGCTGGTGATGGAAATCTCTGGTTTCAGGTTTATATGTGGCCGGATAATGATCTAAGCATGAAGCAAATAAATCGTATAAAATCGGTAGGCTTTGAGACCTTAATAATCACTGTTGATGGGCCAGTGGGTTCTAATCGTGAGTATAATAAGAGGAATGGTTTCTCGATGCCGCTTAAATATTCTCCAACCTTATTTGCCCAACTTCTTGCCCGACCCGGTTGGCTTATCCGGGTATTGGGACAGCACTATCTTAAGCGGGGTGCTCCAACTATGGTTAACTACCCTGAAGAACTTATCAGTCGTATCACCGATCCGATGCTTAAGCATATGCATACAAAAACTGATAACCTCACTTGGGATCATGTGATGAGAATTCGCGACAACTGGCCCGGCAATCTTTTGATCAAGGGGCTTCACAGTGCTGAAGATGCATTAATAGCGAAAGAAAAGGGGCTCGATGGTGTAATTCTTTCTAATCATGGTGGTCGCTATGTGGACTGTGCGCCGGCACCTCTTCAACTTTTACCGGAGACGAGGGCTGCCGTGGGTAATGACTTTACNGTGATTATAGACAGCGGTGCTCGTCGTGGCTCAGATCTTGTTAAGGCGGTGGCTTTGGGAGCCGATCTTGTAATGTCTGGTCGACCAACGCTTTGGGGTGCTGCAGTTGCCGGAGCAGAAGGCTCTTTTCGAGCGCTTGAAATATTCTACGACGAAATGGACCGGGTTATGGCGCAGTTAGGACTTAATTCCGTAGCCGAGATTGGCCCTGAGATTTTCTGGAACCCGCCAGATTGGGTGCCACAGCAGCGGCAGATCATTCGGGCAGCAGCAGAATAGCGTTGAAGTCAAGCATCAACGATCTGATTGGTTTCCGTAAACCACAATTTGGCATCTACCACAGGCTATAGCCTAGCAATTATACGTCTATCTTTTTAAATAAGAGCGCAATCATTAATGACTAATTTCGTTGCCTATAATATAGAAGATCTGCGTCAAATAGCGAAACGGAAACTTCCTCGAGGTTTGTTCGAGTATATTGATCTAGGCGCNGAAGACTATATNGCATTGATGAATAATCGTACGGTTTACGAGNAACTTAAACTTAAAAACCGTGTTTTGGTTGATGTATCAGAGCGTTCGTGNGGCACTAAAATTTTTGGTACTGACCTAAAAATGCCATTTGGCATTTCACCAACCGCTTCAGCTGGGATTACATGGTTTGGTGGCGAGGTTCTACTTGCAAGAGCAGCACAACGAATGGGCGTTATATGTANTGCGGCTACCAGTGCCGTGACGCCGCTTGATGAGATTTATGAGGCTGCCGGGGGCGAGCACCTTTGGTTTCAACTCTACATGTGGAATGACAAAGAACTTAGATCAAGGTTTGTTGAGCGTATCAGGGACGTTGGCTATAAAACTTTAGTAGTTACTGTAGACGGGCCGGTTGGTGCTAATCGNGAACATAATAACCGGAATGGATATTCGATGCCACTCCGATACAGCTCTCGTATGGCAGGTGACGTATTAGCCAAGCCTGGATGGATCTTCAGAGTGTTGCTGAGGCAGTATTTACGGAGGGGGGCATTCAAAAAAGAGAATTATCCGGCTGAATTGGGAAAAAAACTATCGGATATGAGTGTTACGCAGGGTCAGAGCCATACCAAGCCTGATAGTCAGTGCTGGGACGATATAAAACGCATTCAAGATATATGGCCGGGAAACTTGCTGATTAAGGGTCTCTATAGTGCAGAGGATGCGATGCTTGCAGCTAAACACGGGCTCCATGGCGTTATCCTCTCGAATCATGGTGGCCGTTACGTAGATAATGCGCCATCTCCCTTGCAGATCACGGCTGAAACCCGGGCAGCAGTTGGCAAGAATTTCATGATTGCTATTGATTCTGGGCCGAGGCGCGGTTCTGACATAATAAAAGCTATTGCTTGTGGAGCAGATTTAGTGATGTCAGGACGTCCAACGCTCTATGGTTGTGCAGTAGCAGGCGAGGATGGTGCGTATCGAGCGCTAGAAATCTTTTATGAGGAAATGGACCGCACAATGGCGCAACTAGGCTTGAACGGTATTCCAGATATTGGTCCCCAAATATTTTGGAATCCCCCACATTGGGCATATCTGCCAAATTAGCGAGCCATGCGGCGGGGAGACTCCACTCATTTAACGATTGGTATATAAGACCCCAGTATTTTAGCCTCTAGGTGATTGTTGACAGGTCGTGATAGGTCAGTAACCACGAGATGGATCAACAATGTTCTGGAGCTTCTCATTATTTGTCCACCGCCGCAGGTTATCACAGAATAATTCGGTTATCGCATCTTCCCAATTTACGGCGTCACCAGCTGTGTGAGGAGTGATTATTACATTCTTGGTAGTCCAAAGGGGATTGTTAGACGGCAACGGTTCATCAGCGAAGACATCAAGAGTTGCCCCAGACAACTGCCCACTTCTGAGCGCCTCCAATAGTGCGCATTCGTCAATAACATGACCTCGACCCGTGTTAATAAGATAGGCACCATTTTTTATGGAACAAAAAATATCGTTGTTAAAAAATCCCCGTGTTTCTTCAGTTAGTGGCAGCACGTTCAAAATAAAATCTGCCTGTCCCAAGGCGTTTTGCAGCTTGCAGTTGCTGATTACCTCGTCAGCATACGGGCATGGGGAAGGACGTTTGCGTACCCCAATAACCTTCAGCCCAATAGCTTTTGCTAAACGGCCCACTTCTTTTCCAATTCGCCCATATCCTACGATCACCAGAGTTTGTCCGACGACCGACTCAAGTAATTTTTTATCCCATTTTTTTTGTGACTGACGCTCTGCCATTCGGGGAAAACCTAGTTTCTGATTCAAAATTGCCCAGGTGGTATATTGGGCCATTATTTCGGCATGGATACCAGATGCATTGGTGACTGTTACGATGGTTGGATCCCATGGTGTCCAATGGTCTACGCCTGCTCCAGATGCTTGTATCCATTGTACGCTCTCACAATTGAGAACTGCTGAACGGGGAAATTGCTCTTCCTCTCCTGTTTTAAACGCAAAGAAGACTTCTGGTTTTTCCTTTTTAAGTGATTGGGGAACCTCCGAATAACTATCAATTAATGTGAGGGGTAAGTTTGGAAAGTGTGTTTTGATATTTTGAGCAAGTGCTTTAGGATTTTCATGCAAAAGTAGGGTTTTAGGAAGTTCCTTTTTCATATGGAGGGTGCCTTTTTTGTTTTCAAATTGCGAAGGTTGTGGCGTAAGGCGAGAGTGCTCGCAAGTCCTGCCACCGCCATGACAGAAAGCAAGCCAAAGAAATAACGAAACCCATCAATTCCTTTAAAATGATCCAGAAAAAGGCCTGCGATAATATGGGAAAAAATGTCTGGGGTGTAGGCTAGTGTTGACACAATGCCCACAGTAATACCGGTAAGAATTACCGGTATTTTACATTCCTCCATTAAAGCGAAATAGATAGCCCTGAGAGCAAAAACCATTATTGAGATGACCGCCACTTGTGAAAAAAGAAATGGATATGTGCTAGTGTTTGAAGGTGCGAACAACAACGTGCCGTAAAGCACAATTAACACAAGAAATCCGATTGCTATTCCACGACTAATTCCGATCCGGTCGGCTACTACCCCGGCTGCTATTGCAGCCGCCGGGCGCAACCAATCGCGAAATGCTCCTAGTTGAGCTCCAAAAAGTTTCGTTTCCCCTAAGCCTCTTTCGACGTATGCCGGGAAATAATACGAACCCGTATAGATGAAGTATGCAAAAAAAATAATAACGGCTAGCAACCATACTTCTGGNATTCTAGCAGTTTTTTTAATTAAATTTGCTGTATCTNTGGTTCTGTCCTTNGTTCTTGTTGTATTTGTTTCATCTCTTGCGAGTATGAGCCAGACTGCAAGCCCTGCCAAGATTGGTGTAATCGAATAAACCAATACGACGGAGTTTAGTCCGGCATGTGGGTCCGCATTGCCATCCGACAATGCGAACGCCGCAGTGGCTACCGTTACTATCAAAGCGGCGACAATGCCACGACCACCCTCAAGCAGTCCAAAACTTGCGCCTTGTGTCTCCGGNGTTCCCCATATGCGTGTTGCCTTNAGTAAAGCGGCCCAAAACGTNAGGATAGAGGTTATACCCCAAAAAGCATGTAATATGAGCAATTGTGTGAAACTAGGAATGGTAAGGATAAAAAAACCACCCAACCCAGTAGCGATAAGAGATGTGCTTAATAGAGTTCGAATTGAAAAACGGTCAGCGAGCCAGCCACCCGGGAAATAGCAGGCAAGCGCCAGTATGCCGAACATAGAGCTGAGAAATCCGAGCTCNGTACTCGATATTGTGAAAACNTCTTCAATTGAAGTTTGAAATGTTTTTCGCATGTAGGGCAATANGAATATAGNCTCACCTGCAAGCATCAGGCAGCCCATCGTCAGCCATCTGCGGATTGAGTTAGTCATGTAGGGAATTTATTCTTCAGTGTCACTACTTGTTCGTCGGTCAAGAAGCTTGNGTTAAGATTTTTTAGCATTANAAACAATTTCGCTGTCTCTTCTAATTCTTCAGTCGCGTATACGGCGTCCTCTAGTGTCGTACCAGCGACTACCGGGCCATGATTAGCAAGTAAAACTGCGTGGTGCTTCGATGCCATCTCGCGCACGGCATTTGCAAGTTTAATGTCACCCGGCGGAAAATAGGGTATTAGTGGAAGCGTGCCGATTCTCATTACATAATAGGCGGTAATTGGCGGAAGTACATTCTTTGGATCTATATCTTTAAGACAGCTAACTGCAACAGAATGTGTTGAGTGAAGGTGAACAACGGCTCCAGTTCCCGGTCTCATCTCATANATGGCACGATGGAGGAAAGTTTCTTTTGTGGGTGGGTCACCGCTTATAAAGACACCANCATCGTCAAGTTTTGAAATCCTCCNCGGATCTAAACATCCCATAGTNGAGCCCGTGGGTGTCATTAACCACCCATCATCAAGACGTACGCTTATATTTCCTGATGATCCAACAGTAAGACCACGATCATACATAGATTTTGCAAGGCGTGCTATCGCATCTCGTAACTTAGTCTCTGAATTCATCCTAGAACCTTAAAAGCTTTGTTGGAAAAAATCTATGTCACCANAANTCCCTGACTTGAGCGCAATCACTAAAGCNTTCGCTCTGCCGATATCCATCTCGTTTCCTGGAGTGCCAATCAATTGGATCGTGGGCATGCCNTNCTGCACCAGCATATTTTCTNGGTCCGTTGCACCTGTAAAATCATCAGCAATGCANCCCAAAANAATNCTCACGCGTCGTCCCCTAATATTTTTAGAACTTTTTTCGTTAGGCCTCGTGATATGAAAATNTGATGCTAACTAAGCAAAATTACTTGATGAATATAGACAACAAAATGTGTGATGCTGGCATGAAACTGNTTTTCGAATTAGCGANCAGANACTANAGNAANAGGCANGAAAAATCGACAGTTACTATACGCAAAAATCTTTGAAGTTTTTTTCCNAAAAGATTAAATAGTGGATATTATCAAACGGAAANGTAATCCATTCTTNATNGATGCTANTANNCAANNTGTCTNAAGGAATATAAGGAGGTTGGATNCATCCTATGGCTANTNACACAGTTGTGCGTATACTTCTGTTCGNAACTCTTATGCTTTTGCCCGTCTCCGTGGNCGCTGAGGTTTGGAGAAGCGACTGGGGACCTGTTACTGTCAAAGCTGACGGTGCGACCTTCGTAGGTAGGTACAACAACGCTATGGGAGGTNTCGTAGTNATGCAACATAGGGGTAGTGGAAACTACTCTGGATATTGGGCAAGAGCTTGCACCAGCAAAAAACGTTATCAGATTCCTGCGCCGCTATTTTCTGCTGAAGGCAGCTGCCGTGAGCGGCGGAAAAATGCCTATGGAAAAATGACGAANTGTTGGGGGTTAATNTCCGGAGCAGTAAATAGCAGTAANACGAGATTTCAGGGGACTTTCATGACGTGTAATGGTAANCGGCTCGGNCAATGGCGAGGTTGGCGATAAATCCAGTATTTNAGNTGTTAAAGCGTTGCCGCTNTAACAACTTTTGAGGAATCCTTCAAAAATGCCATATTTCGNCAGGTTTCNATTAAGGTTTCTGTTTTTTCTTTACCCAAAATTGGCTGACAAAGGTCCCTAGTTTTGTTATTNAGTGCATNATCTCCAAGCGGATTTTCCAGACTGCCCAATACTTTTTTGATNTCTTTGNATAATGAACGTCCATCTTTGGTGNTAATGTGAATTGCCATTGCGCTTGCAGCAATGGACGTATCAACCTTAGCATGCACCTTGTCTCTTAGTGACTGCGTCAATGGATCGTTAACAGCGCTGTCGGAAAANTCTTTCTCGCCACCCTTGCCGTGTTGGAGCGCNACTGCACAAGCGTGATAGATGCTGAATTTGCCCTCTAAGCCTGTTTTTGGACTCTTNTTTCCNGTAAGTTCGAGAACTAATGGATTTACTCTTAGATCAACCCGNTCGATCTCATTTGGTGAGAGATTGTGCTCATTCCTNAATTGTACACAACCGTCTATCCCTGGATGCACAACAACACCGCATGCATATGGCTTATAGCTATTATCCATAATCAAGAATTTTTTTCCAAGTCNATNGGTTGCAAGGCTAAGGTTGTGTTTGCNNGAAGTTACATTTGCCCAACCTCGTTTTGCTTCTATCCCTTGTTCCGAGCTTGTAAAACCATTCTTGGCAAGCATTGCCGACATTAATCCATTTTTTGCCGCATTACCTATATGAAAGCTTTTGCACATTGAGCCAAACATTTCNCGCATTCCGGAGCTTTGTGTCGCTGCCAGTCCGAACGCCCAACGTGTCTGCTTTTCAGAATTTTGNAGCAAGCGACTAGCTGCGGCCGCGGCACCAAAAATACCGGCAGTGCTAGAAATATGCCAACCAACATCGTAATGATNNGGCGATACCGCTAATCCGAGCCGGCATGTAATATCAACTCCAAGAATTAAGGANTGTATAAATTCCCNCCCGTCTATCTTTCCATTTTCAATAAGTGGCATTACTGCCGAGAGGACAGGGCCAGCAGGATGAATGGCAGTCGCNAGGTGTGTGTCATCAAAATCAAAAACATGNCTAGAAATACCATTTGCTAATGCAGCATTCAGTGCATCCGTCTTTTCAGCTCGGCCGAAAATAGACGCATTTCTGTTCGCTGCCGGCATAGTCTGAAGNATTATATCNACTGATTGGTGCTTGCACCCACCGACAGCCACGGCCACCCAATTTAAAAGTGTGCGGTGTGCTTCGTTGATAACTTCATCGGGTACATCTTCCAGCCGTGCTTCGATTACGTGTTTGGCAAGAGCCGCTGTGATTAGTTCGTTGTTCATATTGATGGATATCTGTTATTTCAGTANTACCGTTGTTTATCAGTGTTTNTTTTTTTATTACAGCTGTGGCTTNTATAGATCNAAAAAAATTATTAGTCGTTATTCATCCGTCTTTTTATTCAAGAATANGCGCAAAAATTTAAGATTGAAAANGTCAGATTAATNATCCAGGTGAGAACGATTTACTTTGCTAACTGCTTTGAAAATGNATTTTTATGCATAGTAATGAAAATCGTCTTTNGNCATGTTTAAATTAATTGAAANACTTTNTTGGCTCTTCTCATTCCCTGNCGTTGTATTNTTTCCAAAGGNAAAATACACCAAANGTCCCAAANTTAATTACACAANTGTGNAGTTTTTGTCTTGATCCCNATCCATCATTTACAAACAATATNAAAAAATAAGGCTNACGTATTTTTCTAAGTGGTANGGTATTTTTAAAAGAACTNGAGCTTGTGAAAAAGTANATAATANGGGGAATTGAGATGCCGAGGATTGCAATAATTTCAATAATGTTGGAGGTAAATTCTTTTTCGCCAGTAACGAAAGAGNAAGATTTTCGAAATTCTTGCTATTTGGTTGGCGATGAAATACTTGAGGAAGCAGCAAAAGCTGCACCAATCCTCGCTCGGGAAATCAAGCCTTTNATTCAGGCAATGGATNAAAGTGGTGATTGGACCNCAGTGCCNACTGTTTGCACTTACTACGAACCATGGGGGCCGATTGAAGAGGGNTTCTTNAAGCGGTATCTTGCGGAGGTCCGATCAATACTAGAAAATGAAGAGCCGNTNGACGGTATTTATATTTGNAATCATGGTGCNATGGCGGCCACCCATGACGAGGACCCAGATGGTGAGTTNTATGAAATGGTACGCCAAGNGGTCGGGCCGGACATCCCCATAGTAGTTACGGTGGATCTTCATGCAAATATTTCCGAACGCATGATGGATAATGCTGATATTATTATCTCCTATAAGACTAATCCGCATGTCGATCAGCCAGAAAGAGCAGTTGAAGCAGCGCATATTTTACGTCGGATGTTGACTGGTGANCGATTCTCNAAGAGTCTGCTGCGTTTGCCAATTACGCCACCTTCAGTAAGGCTCTTAACGGGCTCAGAGGGTACGTACGCTGATGCTATTAGAGAAGCCCGTAAAGCAGAGCAGGAAAATGATGAACTAGTGAGCGTATCAGTTGTGGGTTCATTTTCATTTGCAGATTTATCAAAGTGTGGGCTGACCATAATCGCTTATGGTCAAGAGGAAGCAGCGAATGTTATCACAAATAAGCTTGCCNGAGATATTTGGGCAAAGCGAGATGACTTTCGAGTTGAGCTGACATCTATCGATGAAGCTATTGAAAAAGCCGTGGCCGCCGGTCGCTCAGGAGGTGCCAAAAAGATTTGTTTGGCTGATGTNGCTGATAACCCTGGTGGCGGAGGCTGTGGNAATACCACTGGTATATTNTTNCCTCTAATNNAGTCGGGCGCTNACAATGTCTGTTTTGGTTTGTTTTCAGATCCGGATGTTGCTGCAGAAGCGCATGAGAAGGGGGTGGGTGCTGTATTCGAAGCAGTTTTCAACCGTAATCCAGCCTATGAATTCACACAAACTTTCGCTCAAGAAGTCGAGGTCTTGCATTTATCGAATGGTTTTGTTGCNGGTCGTCGAGGCTGCCGAGCTGGACGNACAATGAAATTGGGTTTGAGTGCAGCACTGAAGATGGGAGGAATTACTTTGCTCGTGATAAGCAGGCGGATGCAAATGTATGATCCGGCTTTGATCGAAGAGTTCGACCTTGATATTGCCTCATTTTCAACGGTTGCACTTAAATCACGGGGGCATTTTCGTGCAGGATTTGACATATTTTTTGACGATGACGAAATTTTTGAGGTTGATGCCCCGGGCCTCACGACACCTGTGCTTGCGCGTTTCGATTGGAAAGGCTTGCCTCGGCCGTGTTATCCCATTGACGAAGACACAACATGGGATCCATTAATTAAATAATGNACTGAATATTGATGTATGTGANANGTTTGGGCTNNTNATNTTTTCTTTTTACGCTTTGCCTTGCGAGCGCAATATTCTTGGAAACGGTCGGCTAATGCACGCGAGGCATTAGTCAATACGGCCATGTCGGAACCNACTGCAACAAAACTANAACCCCAATCGATCATTTGCTTTGCTTGGNTTTCATCTCCAGTAAGNTACCCGGCTGGTTTGCCTGCTTTTTTACAAGCATTGNCAGCNTTTTTTATCATCTTTTGCACGTCTTTTTGGTATGGGTTACCAATATGGCCCATTGAGGCAGAGAGGTCTGATGGGCCCACGAAAATACCATCCACGCCCTTTACTTTACAAATTTCTGGTATGTTTTGTACAGCTTCAACCGTCTCGCATTGAACTATCACGCAAATTTCTTGATGCGCCTTTAGATAATAATCAGGCGTTGCACCATAATTATTCATTCGCGCTAAACTCATGACACCTCGAATGCCATCGTTTTGTGGATACCTTGTCGCTGCAACTGCTTGCGCCGCCTCATCCGCATTCTGGATCATCGGAAAAAGAATAGTCTGTGCGCCTATGTCGAGCACTCGTTTCACTATAACCGGTTCATTCCACGGTACGCGCACCATTGGCTCAGCGTGNCCCTGCTGNGCAATTTGCAGCTGTGTAAGAACATCCCCAAGTTCGTTAGGAGAATGTTCCATATCGATCACGGTCCAGTTAAATGCCGCAACCTGTGTCAGCATCTCAGCTACCAGTGTGGAACGCAGGCCCGACCATAGCCCGATTTGAAAATCACCGCGGCGGATGGCAGCCTTAAATCTATTTTTACGAAGCTTCATTTATTTTCCTTCCTTGTTCTTAGTGATGTAATTCGGGTTCAGGTATTGNATCGGTAGATTGCAAAAAGTCGAAGTCACACCCTTTATCTGCTTGTTGAATATGTTGNGAATACATCCAACCATAACCACGGAGATAATGAGGTTTTGGCGGCTTCCACTTAGCGCGACGTTCCGCTAATTCCTTTTCGCTNACCTCCATGTTTAGNGACCGCCCAAAAATATCCAATGTGATCAAATCNCCACTTTCCACTAATGCGAGATTTCCTCCAATGAAAGACTCTGGCGCTACGTGTAAAACACAAGTGCCGTATGAAGTGCCACTCATCCGCGCGTCAGATATGCGGACTATGTCNCGCACACCTGCTTGCAATAANTTTTTTGGAATTGGCAGCATGCCCCACTCAGGCATGCCTGGACCACCGACTGGNCCCGCATTCTTCATGACTATAACGCTTTCAGGAGTTACTTTGAGGTTTGGGTCATCAATTCGTTTTAANAGNTCTGNATGGCTTTCAAAGACTACNGCGGGCCCNGTGTGTTGATGAAATTTGGGGTCNGCAGCGGTATGTTTGATTACAGCTCCATCCGGGCATAAGTTGCCTTTAAGNACGACTAATCCGCCCTCTTNTGACATAGGATTTTCACGACANCGTATAACTTCATCATTATAAACTTTGGCNCCTTCTATATTTTCTCCCAAAGTTTTGCCNTTNACCGTTAANGCATNNGTGTGCAANAGTTCTTTAATTCGATTTAGTAAACCGCGAAGACCTCCAGAATAATAAAAGTCTTCCATTAGNAATTTACCTGAAGGCTGAATATCAGCGAGTACAGGTGTTATTCGAGAAAGTTCATCAAATTTTTCGAGACCTACACCGAGNCCCAATCTATGCCCGATTGCAAGTAGATGTATCGCGGCATTNGTTGATCCGCCAAGCGCCATAACTGTTGTTATGGCATTTTCCAAGCTTTCCACAGTAATTAATTTTTTTGGAGACATATCCTCCCACACCATGTCAACGATACGTTTGCCGCAAGAAGCCGACATTCTGGCGTGATTAGAGTCTGCTGCTGGTATTGAGGCCGCGCCAGGNAGCGTCATGCCAAGAGCCTCTGCAGCTGAGGTCATAGTTGAAGCGGTTCCCATTGTCATACAATGCCCCGGCGATCGGGCTATTCCGTCTTCAGCTTCATACCACTCCTCTTCTGTAATAGTTCCAGCTCGAAGTTCATCCCAAAACCGCCAACTATCGGTTCCACTTCCTAGGAATTGACTTCGATAATTTCCTCTCAGCATTGGCCCTGCCGGTAAATAGATAGCTGGTATGTTCATACTTGCTGCTGCCATGAGAAGAGCTGGCGTGGTTTTATCACATCCACCCATTAGAACTGCACCATCAATTGGGTGCGACCGCAGAAGTTCCTCTGCTTCCATNGCTANCATATTGCGATATAGCATNGTGGATGGTTTAACAAATGGTTCAGACAAACTCATCGCTGGCAGCTCAACCGGGAAGCCTCCTGCTTGCCATATGCCGCGTTTAACATCATCAATACGGTACTTAAAGTGTTGGTGGCATTGGTTGATATCAGACCAGGTGTTTATTATTGCAATCGCTGGCTTATCATTGAATTCGTCTGCGCTGTAACCCATCTGCTTTGATCGCGAACGGTGAGTAAATGAACTCAAGGTTATTCCTTTGTACCACCGTTGTGAGCGCAACTGNTCAGGCGTTATTCGTTTTTTTGCCATTATTTTTCTCCCCGGGTTGANCCTACGGTAAGCGGGAANGACTTGTATTGCAATGGCTTATGGTTGAGATTGCNTTGTATTTTTCTGCTTAACAATGGTGGAACTCAAACGAAAACATTGAAAAGGGACTGAGTTTAATGACTGGCATGGTTCAAGACAAGGTAGTCGTCGTAACAGGAGCGGGGCGGGGAATAGGGCGCGGTTTTGCTTTGTTGATGGCGGCCGAAGGCGCGCGTGTTGTGGTGAATGATATTGGGGCGGGAGTTGATGGTGAGGGTGTCGATAGTAGTCCTGCGGATGAAGTGGCAAATCTAATTATGGAAAAGGGAGGCGAGGCAGTTGTTTGTCGCGATAGCGTAGACAGCGCTGAGGGAGGTGAACGTATTATCGAGGCAGCACTGGATAATTTTGGTCAAATAGATGCGGTTGTGAATAACGCGGGTATATTACGCGATACTATTTTCCACAAGATGACGGAAGAAGAGTGGTCCTCGGTTATCGGCGTTCACTTAAATGGCACCTTTTTTGTTAGCCGCGCCGCTGCCCCGCACTTCAGAAAGCAAAGCTCTGGCTGTTTTGTTCATATGACCTCAACTTCCGGCCTCATAGGCAATGTTGGGCAGGCGAATTATTCTGCAGCTAAAATGGGTATATTAGGGCTTTCAAAGTCCATTGCATTGGATATGGCCAGATATCAAGTGCGGTCAAATTGTATCTCCCCATTTGCATGGAGCCGGATGATTGGTTCAATCCCTACTAATACTCCAGAGCAATCTGAAAGGGTCGAAAAGCTAAAGCAAATGACGCCGGAAAAAATTGCACCAATGGCAGTTTATTTATGCAGTAAAAAAGCTGATGAGGCCAAGGTGACCGGTCAAATTTTTGGCGTACGTAACAATGAAATTTTCTTGTTTAGCCAGAATAGACCACTCCGCTCCGTTCAGCGCAGTGAGGGGTGGACCCCTGAGCTTATTTCCCAACATGCTATTCCTACTTTTAGCTCGCACTTTTACGACCTTTCAGTTTCTGCCGAGGTATTCAGCTGGGATCCTGCATAGGAGAATAAATTGGAATATTAATGGCTGGGCTGGTCGAATTTTTCGTAAAACCAAGTTTGTTTCGGCCAAGTGGTCGATCTTCTGTGATTTGACTATTTGCACTTTTGTGTGGGGTATGGACATATTGATTGGAATGGGCAGTGGTTCTTGCCAATAAAAAGTAAAGGGGGATTTTGTGGCAGATCAAATGGCAGAAAAAGATTTCGGTGGTAACCTCGACGCGTTGATGGTTGATAAAAAAGATAACGTAGCAGTTTGTTTGCATGATGTTGGGGATGGCACACAGGCAGCGGTTCGACTTGGCAAAGACAATATAAGCATTACCTCTAAAGGCGATATCCCAAGAGGCCATAAGATCGCTATGCGGGATATCATAAAAGGCGAAAAGATAATTAAATACGGGGAAGTTATTGGACAAGCCACGCTAGATATTTCAAAAGGTCAACATGTCCACGTTCACAACGTCACCGACTGAATAGACGGCAAGGGAGCATATACATGGGTAAAAATGAGTCATTTTTTGGTTTTGAGCGGGATGATGGCAGTGCAGGTGTGCGTAATCGTGTTGGCATAATTTCATTGATGGATAATTCCAACGGGCTGGCATTAAAAATTCACAATAATGTCCGTGAAACCGACCTAGTCACCGATCTTTTCGGAAGAAAAATGATTGGCAGAAACCATGAAATGCGTATGAAAGCCATTCATGGTATGGCAATGAACCCTAATATTTGTGCTGTGGTATTAGTAAGTCTACACAAGCCCTCCACCGATGCTTTTGCTGGCCCAATTGCTGATGCGGGTAAGGATGTGGAATGCATCGCTTTTCAAGAGTATGGAAGCACATTTCGCACAATTGAGGCGGGGACTGTAGCGGCGGCAAAGCTTGTTCGAAAACATTCAACACAGCATCGAGTTGAATTACCTCTTTCTAAGCTAATTTTTGGTTCGGAATGTGGCGGGTCAGATTTTTCAAGCGGACTTTCCGGTAATCCAGCGCTTGGCCATGCCGCGGATATGTTGATGGATGCTGGCGGTACGGTGGTGCTTTCCGAAACAGCAGAAATCATGGGTGCTGAGCATCTGCTTGCTGAACGCTCGGTGAACCAAAGCGTTGCAGCTGCAATCGTCCAATCAATTGCTGACATGGAAGAGATGTCAAGAATGGGAGGCGTTGAGGATATACGCAAGACTAATCCCTCGGCTGATAACATCAATGGAGGACTGACCACTCTTGCTGAAAAAGCCCTAGGAGCGGTTAAGAAAGCGGGCACAAAAACTTTACAAGGCGTTGTCGATTACTGTGATTCGGTAGTCCCCAATCCCCCAGGCTTCTACTTCATGAGCACGCCAGCACCCGCTTGTGAGTCGATGACCGGCTTTGCCGCAGGAGGGTGCCAAATCATAGGTTTCAACACCGGGCTTGGCCAGCCATCATCGCATCCCTTCACCCCGACGATAAAAGTCAGCGGTAACCCTTTGACTGCAGAACGTGGATTTGATGATCTTGACGTAGATGTTAGCGATATAATGCGAGGGCAGATGTCAATTGAGGAAGGCGGAGAGAAAATCTTTAAGGAACTGATGTCAGTGGCCAACGGTAGGTGCACATTTACTGAATTATTCGATACTGGCCAGTCGACTATTGGCGTTGCTGGTGCGAGTTTCTGATTGGGTATGTCTAAAAAGATCCAGTCAGGAAAAATGGAAAATATAAGTTTTGTCCATGACAAAGCGTAACGTCCAGATGACTTTCATCGATGATTTGTTGTTCCAGTTATAAAAACTTTGGTGCTTTAAAATCGACGAACTCAGTGCAATCTGTCGTTATGTCCGGACCGATTGAAAGCGAATATCTAGTCTAAAGTTGGCTAAAAGGGGCGACTACCAGCAATTTGTGTTCGGTGCATGACACGTCTTTGGTTTTTATCAAATGGATCACGGCGATGCATTACGCATCTGTTATCCCATAGCAGAAGATCGCCTACAGCCCATTGATGACACCAGGAATATTTCTTTTGTGAGGCATGTGCCCAGAGACGGTCGAGAAGATACTCACTCTTTTCGTAAGATAGACCTGGTACGTAACTGTAGGGTCGGCGACCGAGGAATAAAGTTTTGCGCTTGGTCTCAGGGTGGGTCCGAATGATCGGGTGATGTGGCCCAGGCGTCTTTGTAGGATCTTTTTGATCCAGAAAGCCTGGACGTAAAATGCCAGCGCTGTTGCGGCTTTCATCATGCACAGCGCACTTATCATCGATTTCCCTTAACATCTCCTCAGAAAGATCATCATAGGCCAGATACATGTTGCTGACGCACGTATCGCCGCCATTAGGTGGTATTTCTCGAGAATAAAGTGCGCTTCCTAATGGTGGAATCGGCTTATAGGACATGTCAGTGTGCCACATGGCTTCTGAGTTTCCGAGACTGTGATCAAGCCGTTTGTCATCCATATCGACATTCATCACCTCTATAATCTCAGGATATTTCTCGGTAAGGGGGGTAAACGAGGTCCGATTGGGGCTTTGTGGTGTGCCAAAATATGAGGTGAACGCGATATGCTGTTCTGGCGTCAGGTCTTGTTGCCGGAATAGTAGAACCANATGGGTATGCCAAGCCTGAATGAGGCTTACGATTATCTCAGCTGAGAGTTCTTTGGAAATATCAATATTCCGTATTTCAGCGCCGATCACAGTTGAGCATGGCACAACCTTAAGGTCACCTAATCTATAAGGGTGGATGAAAGCATCACTGTCGGGCATAGCAAATCCATCAAGTTATCAAGACTCTTGTATTATTGCTCGTTCATCATTACTNCACAAGCTGTTGTGGAGAGCCATCTANAATGACCCTCAGACGAGGCAGACTTTGGCCGTAATATTCGAAAGTAGGTGAATACCATGGGNAAACAATNAAACCATATCGATGCCCAAACTCTGAAGTCATATTNNCATGATGGAGGNGAAGTCGCATTATTAGATGCACGTGAGGAAGTACCGTTTGATAGCCGCCACATATTCATGGCCTCCTGTGTTCCAATTGGCAGACTTGAGTGTTTAGTGGATACTTTGGTGCCACGACGAAGTGTGCGCGTGGTTTGGTGTGATGATGGCGAGGGGTATGCACAATTAGCCGCTGAACGAATGTCAGCTCTCGGTTGGTCAGATATTCACGTTCTGAGCGAGGGATTATCGGGATGGGAAAAAGCAGGCCATAGAATTTACAGTGGGATGCATGTTCCCAGCAAAGCGTTTGCAGAACTAATTGAATGCGATGCTGGGACACCACATATCTCTGCTGATGAATTGAAGGCAATGCTCGACAATAAGTTAGACGTAGTTCTTTTCGACACACGTACCTTCGAAGAGTATCACGGAAATAGCATCCCAAACGCAATAAGTGCTCCCGGTGCCGAGCTTGTTTACCGGTTTAAGGACATGGTTCCTTCATCAGAAACCAAGGTTGTCATCAACTGCGGCGGGCGNACGAGAAGTATTATAGGTGCCGAAGCTTTGCGTGTCGCAGGTTACCCGAATGATNTCGTNTCACTNGCTAATGGAACGCAGGGNTGGCACCTCGCTGGCTATGACATAATGGATGGTGCGACTNGANCNGNTCCGGAANTATCGGCTAANGGTCTGGCCNTTGCGAAAGATGCAGCTAAACGGGTCGCAAAACGAGCAGGTATTAGGGAAATAGATCTCGCAACTCTTTCGAATTGGCNNAATGAAACAGCAATAAGAACACTCTATATGTTGGATGTAAGGACAGCGAAAGAATTTCAAGCAGGGCATCTGAAAGGAGCTAAACATATAGCGGGCGGGCAACTTGTTCAGGAAACAGACCGACATTGTGCAACTTGGGGCGCAAGAGTGGTGCTCATTGATGATACATCTGTGAGAGCTACGTTTACGGCTTACTGGATGAAACAAATGGGCTGGGACGTATCAACATTTTCAANAGACGGGAAAGACGTCGAANTAGAGACAGGCATANGGTCTCCGAATATACTTGGGTNNGAAGATGCTGNAGTTAATATGATTTCAGTTGCNAAGCTGAGGAGCTCAATGGATGCAGAGGCTGTTCAAGTAGTGGACCTTGCTNTGAGCAAAGAGTATCTCAACGGGCATATTCCGGGCGCCGCGTTTGCCCTANGGAGTCAGTTTCCACGTGTCATAGGCGACTTGNNTAATTCTGGCACCCTGGTTCTCACTTCTCCTGACGGGANGCTNGCGCGGNTAGNCGCNGCGCAACTTACCTCACCTGNGAAGGCGCTTGCGGGTGGGACCAATGCATGGGTATCTGCTGGCTTTAAAGTGGAGGCTGGCCCTGAAAAAATGTTGAGTGAAGCCCTTGATATTCGTTTGAAAGCCCGGGAGGAGGAGGTGAATAAAGAAGAGGCCATGAAGGCATATTTGAATTGGGAAATTGATTTGGCAGAACAAATGAGGACAGAAGACGATCAACGCTATGACATCATACGTGGATAGTGCGCNCAGGGGTTTTTGGTATCANTGTCTGTGGGTNANAGTCTCCAACGTTTTTAGAAAGACTGAGCAAATTGTGCGTCTTGGGGTGGGATGGTAGTGTGTTTTAAGAGGCACCGTCTCAAAATGACCTGTATAGGATAATAATATGACTGATGGCCCCATCATTGAACGCATNGAATTTATTGCCTTCGAAATAAATATCGAGAATATGTCTTCTGATCCAGCTGGGTTTGGGGTGTCATANACGCCTGGGAAAACCGGCACGCACCTTCGGTTTGGGGTTCGTATATATACTGATACAGGTGTAGTGGGGGAATATGTTCCAGGCCGAAGCCGTGTCAGGCCTATAATGGCTGCTGCGGAAGCTCTCGCTTCACGCCTAGTGGGGAAGCCAGCTCTAGCCCGCTCCCAGCATTACAACACCATGCGNCGACTTACCAAACATATAGGCGAAGTGGGCATCGGTGCTATCGATATCGCGCTTTGGGATCTTGCAGGAAAGCAATACGGTGCATCCGTCAGCCAGATTTTAGGTGGGTATNGGAAACGACTGCCGGCATATGCTAGCACATTAGGTGGTGATGAAGAGGCGAATGGGCTGTCTAGTCCAGAGGCTTACGCTGACTTTGCCGAACAATGTTATGAAATGGGTTATCGTGCTTACAAAATGCATGGTTGGCATGAGGGTAACGTCGCTCGGGAAACCGCGTTACTAGAAACAGTGGCAAAACGCGTCGGTGACAAGATGAAGATTATGTATGATGCTTCTAATCATTTGGCAACATTAGCGGATGCTATCGAAATTGGCCGGGTGTGTGATGCATGCGGTCTGTATTGGTATGAGGACCCCTACGGTGATGGNGGAATTTCAATTCGAGGCCATCAATCTTTAAAAAGTTTCGTAAAAACTCCGGTCTTAATTACGGAGCACATTCGAAACCTGGAAACGACTGTTGACATGCTTGTTGCTGGAGCCACAGATTTCGCGAGGGCAGACCCAGATTATGACGGTGGCATAACCGCTTGTTATAAGCTCGCGAATGCGGCAGAGGGGCTGGGCATAGACACTGAAGTGCATAGCTGTGGACCCGCTATGAGACAACTGATGGCCGCCTGCCGCAATTCAAATTTCTACGAAGTAAACTTGGTTCATCCACAAATGTCCAATGCATGGTCTTTGCCATACTATGAAAATGGTTATCACGACCAATTAGACTGTATAGAGCNAGATGGAACAGTGGNTGTGCCGAGCCTTCCTGGAATGGGTGTAGAGTACGACTGGGATGCAATAGAGGCATCCTCAGTTGAGACGCGNGTAGTAAAATAGGTACCCGTAAAAAATAATCCGCGTGGGTTTTTCTCANAAATAAATCAGTCAATTAGATTTAATGTAAATGCATAACGGGGTCTGTTAGNTTAATNGAATTATGAGCCTAAAATCTCAAAATAAACATATGGGGCCGCCATTGGATGCTAGTATTCTAGATGGCCTTCCAGACCCAGTTTTTCTGGTCGATGCAAAACATGTGGTTGTTAATTTCAATCGAGCTGCGAAAGAGTTGTTGGGTGCTNATGCGTCGAGTTCTAGTCTCGACGNCTTGCTGAATAGTGAACATATAGCCGGTGCGATTGATGAGACATTNNAAGGGAATCCCGGAAGTCGTAGGGAAGTTTTTTTACCGCATCCGATAGGGCGATATTACGAGTTAAANATTTGGAGGCTTCCTGACTTGAAATCAGTTGGCCCATGTTGGGCAATGCTGGTCCTTCACGACATAACGGAGACAAAGAAGGCATCCCAAATGCGTGCAGACTTCGTAGCAAATGTTAGTCATGAATTGCGTTCACCGCTATCTGCATTACTNGGTTTTATCGAAACCCTTCGAGGGCCGGCTGCAGATGATCCTGAAGCATCAGCCCGNTTTCTATCTATTATGGAAAACGAAGCTAAGCGAATGGCTCGTCTTATCGACGATTTGTTAGCTCTGTCCAAAGTGGAAACAGATGAGCATATCCGACCGGAACAGATAGTCGATTTGTCNTCAATTTTGGGGCAGGTNGNTGATATTTTATTGGTNAATGCCAAAGANCGTGGCATGGAGATTTGCATAAGTTTGGACGATGACTTGCCGAAGGTTTTTGGTGATGCGGATGAATTAACGCAAGTTTTTCAGAATTTAGTTGGCAACGCGATTTACTACGGTCGTCCGAACACTCAAATTTTAGTTAGTGCTAGAAAACGTATTATGCCCGATGNCAGTGCATCTGATGCTCTTGGTGTTGCTGTAACGATAACAAACGAGGGTGAAGGTATACCACCTGAACATATTCCGAGATTAACGGAGCGTTTTTACAGAGTAGATAAAGGGAGGTCCCGTGATATGGGGGGGACTGGCTTGGGTTTAGCTATCGTAAAACACATTCTCGTGCGTCACAGAGGCCATTTGGGAATAGAATCAGAGTTAGGCGCTGAAACCCGTTTTACTGTTTCGCTACTGAGTGTTTAAAATAAAAAATATATAAAAAACAACGCGTTATGTTACTAACGCCTGCTGTAATAAAACCTTAACATAATTGTAATAAGACCGTCTCANNNAACCGATAGTNNGAGGTTGANCGGGTATTTATGCTCGCAACATTANGAAGGTTAAATAGCAAATGTTAANNAAGTTTTGGTTGCCCCTTNTGGCNATGNTTTTTGGTTTGAGCTGTGTCTCTACAGCGTCGGATCAAATTAAAATTGTTGGTTCATCTACGGTGTATCCGTTTTCAACCACTGTGGCCGAACAGTTCGGTAAATCCACNAAGTTTAAGACGCCGATCGTTGAGAGTACTGGGTCTGGCGGAGGCCTGAAGCTCTTTTGCAAAGGTATCGGAAAAAAGCATCCTGACATTACCAATGCATCGAGACGTATAAAGAAATCTGAGGTTAAGCGATGTGTCGAAAATGGCATTAAAGAAATTGTTGAAGTCAAAGTGGGTTATGATGGGATCGCTATGGCCAATTCAAAAAAGGCGCAAAAGCTAGCCTTNACCCGCAAAGATATTTTCCTGGCGCTGGCNAAAGATGTNCCGGATGGAAANGGTAAGNTAAAGCCTAATCCNTACGAGACNTGGAANGATGTAAATTCNTCTTTACCCGCTGTGAAAATTGAAGTTATCGGACCACCGCCAACTTCCGGTACCCGCGATGCTTTTGTAGAATTAGCAATGGAAGGTGGTTGCAAGTCCTTTAAGTGGATTAAGGGTATTAAGAAGGCTTCAAAGAAGGCCAAAAAAGCCGGTAATAAAACCGAAGCAAAGGCCTTAAAAAAGAAATACAAGGCTATTTGCCATTCCGTGCGTGAAGATGGCCGTTATGTTGAGGCAGGTGAGAATGATAACCTGATCGTCCAAAAACTCAACGCCAACCCTAAAGCGGTTGGAATTTTTGGATATAGTTTCCTTGATCAAAATTCTGACAAAGTACAAGGAAGCACCATCGACGGCAAAGATCCTACCTTCGAAAATATTGCAACTGGAANATATAAAGTATCCCGCCCATTATACTTNTANGTAAAAAAGGCGCATGTNGGCAAAGTTGCTGGAATNGAGGAGTTTATTGCTGAATTCACAAGTGAGAAGGCTTGGGGGNCAGATGGTTATTTGATCGACAANGGGATGATACCGATGTCCTCAAAAGAAAGAAAAACTTTCAAATCAGCGGTTAAGAACCTTGTTCCTNTCAGCATGTAAGCAAAGATTAAANGTGGCTCGGATATTTAAGGNATCCGAGCTCATNCCNCGTGCTCTTTTTGAGCGCGGGGTTGTTTTTGTTCTGATCTGTGCATCAACAGTAGCTGTTTTGATCACGGTCGGGATATTTCTATCATTGATCTTTGAAACAATCTTATTTTTTCAAAAAGTACCAATTGTTGATTTTCTGTTCGGTNTACATTGGTCACCGCAGACAGCAATNAGGGAGGACCAAGTTGGTGCTGCTGGGGCATTTGGTGCCTTGCCATTGTTGGNGGGAACNTTTTTGATAAGTGCGGTTGCGTTAACGGTGTCTGGCCCCATCGGATTGATGGCTGCAATTTATCTTTCTGAGTATGCAGGTANGGGTTTTCGCGNTTTTATAAAACCTGCCCTAGAGGTGCTGGCAGGTATNCCAACTGTTGTGTATGGATTTTTTGCTGCCTTGGTTGTTGCCCCATTNTTGAGGGANTCTGGNGCGGCATTTGGAGTAAGCATATCCTCCGAAAGCGCGCTTGCTGCNGGTTTGGTTATGGGGATNATGACNATCCCATTCGTCTCCTCCATTTCGGATGACGCAATAACAGCAGTGCCGAATTCTCTTCGAGAGGGTGCGCTTGCACTTGGGTCCACTAAATCTGAGGCTGTACGCAAAGTAATACTCCGGGCGGCATTACCTGGTATTGCTGGTGGGATGTTACTAGCTGCTTCAAGAGTTATCGGTGAAACAATGATTGTTGTAATGGCTGCAGGGCTAACCGCTAATTTGACAATCAACCCTTTTGAGGCCGTTACGACTGTTACAGTTCAGATTGTCACACTTNTGACTGGAGACCAAGAATTNGATAGTGCCAAAACCTTAGCTGCTTTTGCGCTAGGATTACTATTNTTTTTGATCACTCTGCTCATCAACGTNACAGCACTNGCAATTGTAAAACGTTTTCGCGAACGCTATGAGTAAGGGGAGCGGACTTTTGATAGACCATTCAATTTTGCATGAGCGTGTGCAACTTCGGTTGAGGCAGCGGCATCTTGCTGAGAAACGCTTTAAGGTCTANGGCATTTTTTCAATCGGTCTTGCTGTAGTCTTCATNGCGGTGCTTTTTGCGACAATAGTAAATACCGGTAGCAGTGCTTTTAAACAAACAAAAATCCTTCTTCAGGTCGATCTNGGNGGCGATCAATTTGGTGACANCATCCCACCNAAAGAAAAGGATATTGAGGCAGCGAATTTTCATTTATTGACCAAGCGGGCTATTTACAAAGCTTTCCCAACTGTTACGTCACGGGGAGGCAAGCGNCAACTNTACAGGCTCCTGAGCTCAGGAGCTCCATTTCAGCTAAAAGANATCGTAAAAGAAAGCCCGGATGTCGTCGGCAAGACCATTACGGTTTGGGTCACCGCATCAGATGATGTTGACATGGTTATTAAAGGCAAAGTTCCCCGTGATGNTGGCCCAGNTCTNCGGCGGCTAACTNATCAGCAAATGGGTTGGTTGAGAGAACTNGAAAAAGCTGGCGCGATCACAACAAAATTCAACACCGCCCTATTTTTGTCTGGCGATTCCCGTGAACCAGAACTGGCNGGGATCGGGGGCGCGTTAGTAGGTTCTTTTCTTAGTATTTTGGTCTGCATAGCCTTGGCNTTACCAATTGGNGTTATGAGCGCNGTTTACCTTGAAGAGTTTGCGCCGAAGAATCNNTATACAGATCTCATTGAAGTAAATATAAATAATTTGGCCGCTGTGCCCTCAATCGTTTTCGGTCTTTTGGGTCTTGCTATCTTTCTTAATATGTTCGATTTGCCGAGATCTGCGCCACTAGTAGGGGGCATGGTTTTGTCCCTCATGACGCTNCCTACTATAATTATNGCNTCGCGTGCATCTATTAAGGCTGTACCGCCTTCAATACGAGAAGCAGCAACGGCACTNGGTGCAAGTCGGGTCCAGGTTGCANTCCACCATGTGGTCCCTCTTGCNAGGCCAGGTATCATGTCGGGTACTGTGATTGGCGTAGCCCAAGCCTTGGGCGAAACTGCCCCGCTTCTGATGATCGGNATGGTGGCNTTCGTTGTGGATATACCTGGCNGNATNNTGGATGCTGCNACAGCACTGCCTGTGCAGGTNTTTCTTTGGTCAGACATTCCTGAACGNGCTTTTTCTGAGCGTACNGCAGCCGCAATACTCATCCTGCTCGCATTTACAATGCTAATGAACCTAACNGCAGTCATTCTCCGTCGAAAATTTGAAACAAGTTGGTAGAAGAAGGGATATTATAAAATATGGCAGAGATAGCATCACCTAGTATGGGGACGAATACCGATGTTGCTTTCATCGGTGCTTACAAACCTTTCGCGGAGTGTGAAGCTGCGAGCCGGACAAAGTTAGCAGCAAAAAATCTNAATCTTTTTTATTCGGGGAAACAGGCTCTCCACGATGTAAATATCGATATCGCGGCCAAGCAAGTGACTGCCTTGATTGGACCATCTGGTTGCGGGAAATCGTCTTTTATTCGTTGTTTTAATCGGATGAATGATTTGATCGACGGCTGTAAAGTGGATGGCGAAGTNNTACTTGANGGCANNGATATATATAGCCCTGACCAAGACGTAGTGGCCCTGCGTTCCCGGGTCGGNATGGTATTCCAAAAGCCAAACCCATTCCCTAAATCTATTTTTGATAATGTTGCATATGGTCCTCGCATTCTTGGGATGGCGGACAGTAGGTCGGAGATGGATGAGATAGTCAAAACGAGCCTAACAAGTGCGGGTCTTTATGATGAGGTAAAAAGTCGATTAGATGCACCTGGTTTGAGCCTTTCNGGTGGCCAGCAACAACGTCTTTGTATAGCNCGGGCGATTGCAGTCAGACCTGAAGTTTTGCTTATGGACGAGCCCTGTTCCGCGCTGGATCCAATTGCAACCTCNAAAATAGAGGCACTTATTCAGGAGTTGAGAGAAGATTACACAATAGTCATAGTTACTCACTCTATGCAGCAGGCGCGTCGGGTATCAGACCAAACCGCTTATTTTCATCTTGGCAGGCTTGTTGAGCATGGAGAAACAGGGCGTGTTTTTGACNATCCCGAAGATGAGCGTCTTCGCGATTATGTAATGGGGCGTATTGGTTAGCGANAGGCAGAANNATGACTAAACCTCTCATTCTGATCGTTGAGGACGAGCCGCCACTCGCGGAGATGTTGCGTTATAATTTAGAGAAATCCGANTTTTCTACTCGCATAGCAATAACTGGGGAAGAAGCATTGCATTGGGTTGAGGTAGAAATACCCGATCTTGCCATTGTTGATTGGATGCTGCCAGATTCATCAGGCATTGATTTCTGCAGAGCTGTGCGCAAGAGATCTGATACCCGACATNTGCCTATAATAATGTTNACTGCACGCGGTGAGGAGTCNGACCGTGTAATGGGACTAGAGGCAGGTGCTGATGATTATGTAATCAAGCCATATTCGCCACGAGAAATGATAGCCCGTGTTCAGGCACANTTACGTCGNAATTCCTATCATGGGTCGTCAAGTNNTATGGTGTTTGNAGATGTGNATCTTGACTTGGATCAGCGCCGTGTAACTCGAGGCGGAAANTCGGTGCATTTAAGTCCAACATGNTTTAAATTGTTGGAAACACTTATGCAGCGCCCGGGCTACGTTTACAGTCGCGAACGACTNCTCAGTCGGGTNTGGGGCAGCGACGTTTATGTAGAACTCCGAACTGTGGACGTTCANATTCGTCGGTTGCGTGAAGCGCTCCAGNCTGGGGGAGGTCCCGACTTGATCCGCACTGTTCGTGGAACTGGGTATGCGCTCGATGAAATAAAATCCTAGGGCATGAGGTCNATGCTTATTTGTTCGATCGAGGGCCTCTCGGTTTACAAGNTGCTTTTGTCTNATGTTGAATAAAAACGGCACAAAATCTGATTGNTGANTAACTGGCGGCAAAAATCAGTACAGTTCTTTCGGAAGACGCTCCTTGTAATCTTCAACGTATTGTTTAGCGTAAGCTTCATCCNCTCCATCGCGGAAAGCGGCGAAAGTACCGTGGTTTGGGACATTCTCTGGGTGGCCTTGGCCAGCTTNCGACCAGAGGTCGGCGCGTATAAAAGCTTTAGGGCAATGGCTAAAGGCTTCCTCCACTNTTACGACAANNACAGTCTTTGGCGGCCTATCATTGACCAGAAAACGTTGAAGTAACTCAGGTGCANTACTAACATGAGCCGTGCCGTTAACCCGNTANGTTGAATTGTTGCCNGGGNNTAAAAAGATGATNCCGATCTTTGGATTTTCAATNAGATTGNTAATCCCATCAATGCGATTATTGCCAGGCCTGTCGGGTATTAATAAGGTCTTTTCATCTAAGATATAAACAAATCCTGGTTGGTCACCTTTTGGTGAAACATCAACGCCATTAGAATTAGCTGTTGCTATCATANTCATTGGTGAAGCCTCTATCATGGCTTGTCCTGGTTCCGTTATGTGGTCGNTTTGCTTGCGGATAGCGGTATCTTTCGGAGTTTTATAAATCTTGCGTAATTTTTCTACGGTGTCGAGTTTATAGGTGTTGTTAACTTCGGANACGTTCATTGTTNAGCTGCCATATAATNTAAACTGCCACANGTTAGAGCGATTGGAGNTTTNATAATATGGAAATNTNCTCTTCTNTGTTTTCAAAAAATATCATTTNAATGCCTTTAGGTAAGAAATTATATCCTCGAGGTCCCTCGTGCTTACGCGTCTTCCCTTATTATGTGTTGTGTAGGGGGCACATTCTGGGTGTCGCATGCTTGTCNGAGAAGAAACGCATTNATTCTTCAAAAACTTTTTCCGATAATAATCAAACCAGGAGCCGTCGCGTTTGTNTATAAATTGTCTCAGCAANTCTGGCGTCCAACGTACTCCATGCTTCTTCAGGAGCAATAAGTGNGACGAATATTGTGTATCAGAGCGAGCCGCAACTTCGCGACCCATGANGTGGCGAATATGTGGGCCGGTTTCTTCAGACTCCTGTCTCAGGCTNACGGAATGACAGAAAGAGCACTTTTTACTAAAATACCATTTGCCCTTCCATCGATTCCCGGCGTCCGCGGTGCTGTGGGCTATCGTCATTATTNAAGCGATTATGACAATAATTTTTTGCGATTGTTTCATTGGGTTTTTTAAGTGTATCACATTAGGATGAGAAGATTGTTGGACTCATTTACAGCAACGAAAGGTTCAAACTTCTTGCTGTGTCGACGGGGCTTAATTTGCATGTCGAGTTATTANTACAGCATCCAATGCCAATANGCCCTTTTTCAAAACACGAAGCGGATTTATTTCTATTGTTTNTAAGATATCCCTATGGGCGTATGCATAGTTGGAAAGTTGTGNNATTACTTTAGCTAGTGATTGTAGATCTACTGGCGCTGTCCCGCGCGCTCCNGATAAAACTTGAAAACCCCTAATTTTTTTTACCATCTCCATTGCNGTNGCNTCGTCGAGAGGNNCTAGCTTAAATGCTATATCTTCAATAGCTTCTGCANACAAACCACCNAGTCCAAACATAACCACTGGACCAAAAAGAGGGTCATTCTGAATACCCAAAATTGTNTCAACACCTTCATCGACCATTTCACTTATTAAAACTCCNTCAATTGTGNCTNTAGGCACNGCAGCTTTGGAATTATTCATTATTTTTTCAAANGCATCACCAACCATTTCAGCNCCAGAAANACCAAGNTNTACNCCACCAATATCTGNTTTGTGCAAAATATCGGTTGATACNATNTTGAGTGCGACAGGTTTNTNGATGTCTCTNGCNGCGGAAATTGCTTCAGCNTTCGTANTTACCAAGACCTCTTTTGGTGATCCAATTCCCAGTTGCGCAAGAATTAATTTTGCTGCAACCTCGTTNANTCTGCCNNTNGGCAGCGNANNNGCGTTTACCTTAATTGCAGATTTTGTTTTTTTGCTGGCAAAACCTTTTCCGATAGCGCTTACGGCAGCAATAGCATTTACAGCGCTTGTAGGGTCTTCAAGTACCGGGATGTTACACTCTTCAATTTTTCTTCGGTTCTTTGCTGGGCCCATAGCACACATCATAAAAAGACGATCAGGAAATTCTCTCCTGACAGGCAGAAGTGCTTCGATAAGCTTTGCAGTTAACAAGTCGGAATAAAGTAAGGAGGAGAAGAATGCTATAACGCTGTCGTATCCACCCTCTTCAAAAATCGCCCGGACATATTCTGTTATCGTTGGAAATTCATTGTACACCTGAGCTGTAAAATCGACAGGGTTCTGGGGGCCGGCAAAAGGAATAATTTTTTTAAGTCTTTCTTGCGTGACCTTCGGCATTTTCGGCATGTTAAGCCCTGCATCTGCAGCAGCATCCGCCATTAAAACGCCTGCTCCTCCCGAGATTGTTGCGACTGCAAGTTTATTTCCCGCCGGCAATGTGCCAAAACTCAGCAGATAGGCAACGTCAATTAATTCCGCCGCTGTGTTAACGCGATGAACATTGAATTCTGCGAAGACAGCATCATAAACTTCGTCAACGCCGGCTAGCGAGGCGGTGTGAGAAAGGGCGGCTTTGGCACCCAAATCGGTTCTGCCCACTTTTTGAACAACTACGGCCTTAGATGCTTCAAATGCCATACCCAAAGCTGCCTTGAGTCTCTCGCCATCCTGACAGCCCTCCATATAAACGGCAATAACTTTAGTTTCTTGGTGCTGGGCAAGGTAAGCAATGCAGTCGGCTACGTCTACGTCGACCTCATTGCCTGTAGTTATCATGTAGGTAAAACCTAATCCGCGTTCACGACCCAGAACAAAACAATGGCTTCCAAATGCACCAGACTGGCTCACCAAGCCAATATTTCCAACCTGTGGTTCGCCATGCAGAATGGATGTTGAGAAGGTCGCGTAATAACGAAATTTTGTATTGAAATACCCTAAGCAATTGGGCCCTAAAATTCGTATCCCATAAGTTTCAGAAATTGCTCTTAGACGGTTTTGTTTGTCTTTTCCATCTTTGCCCATTTCCGCAAATCCAGATGTGAATGCGCATATTGATTTGACTCCGGCAGCAGCACATTCTTCCGCTATTTCGACTGCAATTTTCGCGGGCACTGCCATGATTGCGACGTCTATTTCTTTTCCGATATCACCAATGTTAGCATGTGCATCAAGGCCTTGTATTTTCCTATGTTTCGGATTGATAGGGAAAATTTCGCCGGAGTAAGCGTAACGCTGCATATACCTAATTGGCATGCCGCCTATTCTGCTCTCATCTTGAGAGGCCCCTATAATTGCGACTGTGCGGGGATTTAATAAAGGCTCCAGACTTGCTACTGGGGCTCTAGGTTTATTCATGTGGATGTTTTGATCTTGTAAGGTTTGTCACCCAGGACTTTCCGTCCCAACGCAAGATCATCAGGTCGTGTCATGGAAAAGGTCTTTTCGACAGATGTATAATCCATGTAACCCAAACGAGCGAGCGGGTTATAGCGCGTAACGTCAACTTGACCATCTACGATAATGTCGTCGTTGATATGAATACCTACGACATGACCAAAAACAACACCGTGCTTAAACTTAGGGTTATTGGTTGGTAAATCGATTGTTTTCCAATACTCACATTCTAAATGAGCCGGGGCTTCTTTTACTCGAGGTGGTTTAACTTTTTCTGAGGGCTCTGGCGTAAGTCCGGCCATTTCGAGTTCGTTTACATCTTTTGATACATGTTTGGCTGTTAAATTCATAGCATCGGCCAACTCGGTTGAAACAATATTACAAACAAATTCGCCAGTTTCTTCGGCGTTTCGCCAGCTATGCTTCATAGGATCATCTTTTAAGCCACTTGATGAAAACATTACATAACAGGGGAAATACGACACAGCATTAAAGAAGCTGTAGGGCGCAAGGTTGACGATGCCATCTGCACCTAGAGTGCTGATCCATCCAATAGGTCGTGGAGATACGAGTGCTTTAAAAGGATCATGGGGCAGGCCGTGATCTCCTTTAACGTCCGGATCGTAATACATATAATATTTTCCAGTTCATGGTTTTTACTTGCAAGCATAAACTAGCCGTATGGCGCTGAAAACAAAAGGTTAAAAAGGATAGAAAAACTTTCTTGCAATGAATCTTAACTGATATTAATCAATCGATTGAACTAAACAGATGTAATAGTAGCAAAATATGCAAAATTACCTAAAAGGTGGGGACGCATTAAGTATACCGCATGGTCGATCAGGCGGCGGGAATAGCCGCGCAAGAATACTAGAGGCAGCTGGCCAACTTTTTGCGGCACGTGGTTTTGACGGTGTGTCAACTCGGGAACTTGCTGCCGCAGCCAAAGTCAATATTTCTGCCATTACATATTATTTCCAGGGTAAGAATGGACTTTACCAATCTGTGCTCGAACAATTAGTTGACGATACGGCACCTCTCTTCGATCCAATGATATCAAAGATGGAACACGATGTTGCCGATGCTGGTGCCCGACGGGAAGCGTTGGCGGAAACGGCAGTATGGTTTGTTGGCGCATTGTTGTCAGGCATTTTAACGGATCCGAAAATCCGTTGGCAGATGCCATTAGTCATGCGTGAATTTCAACAACCTTCGTCAGGATTCCAATTTCTTTATACTAAACGTATTGAGCCGATGCATAATGTTATAGCAAAGCTAGTTAGTGCTGCGCTCCAAATAAACCCAAAAGAAATTGAAACTAAAATAGTTACCGCCACCATAATTGGACAGTGCATGGCGTTTGGTTTTGCAAGAACGGTTATTTTCGCGCGGACTGGCTGGCAAGACTACGACGAACATAACCGTCAGCAAGTAATCGAGATCGTATCATCCGGTATATTGCGTACACTTAATCTGTCTACTAATTGCGGAACTGCCAAATGGTAAATCCAATCTCCTTTTTCACCAGACTGATATCGGCGCGTTTGCCGAGATTACGTCTTATTAAGATTGGTTTGCCGTTACTTATACTGTTCGCAGCATTTGGTGTTGTTGGCCTCCTGAAAGCAACCAAGCCTGAGGTCAAGGCTCGGCCCGTCGTAGAAAAGCAATGGTCTGTCTCAGTTGTAGAAGCAAAACCGGCCGATATTAGGCCGCGACGGCGTTTTTATGGTGAGATTACCGCAGGTCGCGAAGCGGAACTCCGAGCAGAGGTTCGTGGACGTGTGATCGCGGTTAATGAAAAATTTATCGACGGGGGAGTAGTGTCAGAGGGTGACTTGCTAGTTTCTTTCGATCCATTCGACTACGCAGCGGAAGTAAGTGAGCGTGAGGCAGAGTGGGTTGAAGCTAAAGCACGTTTATCCGAACTCAAGGCAGATTTTGAAGGCGCGGTAGTTTTGCTGAAGCGTGATGAAGAGCAGTCACGCTTGAGAGCTCGCGACGTTGCGCGTCGTGCGAAACTGATGAAAAGAAAAAACGTGTCCGAGAAAAATTTCGATGATTCTAAATTAGCTCTCAGTGAAGCACGGCAGCGAGTTACGGAGCGCACCAAAACAATAGCCAAGCTTAAGGCGAATATTGAAAGCCAAGAGGCAACAATCAAGAGGCGTAATGTTGCTTTACAACGCGCGCGACGAGATTTTACAAATACAAAGCTTTTCTCACCCTTCGATGGTTTTCTTACTGGAGTGGGTACGGCAGTTGGTCGATACGTCTCAATAGGGGATAGAGTTGCAAGACTGATCAAAGCAGGTAGGTTAGAAGTCAAGTTCCAGGTTGGTAACAGGCAGTTTGGCAGACTTTCGAAGTCCAGTGATATCGTTGGAAAGTCAGTGAGGGTTTTCTGGCGCGGGGGGGCATCTGAAACCTTCGATGCAACGGTAGCTCGCGTTGAGAGTGTGGTAGATGCAGCGACAGGTGGCGTTAATCTTTTTGCACGATTGAACGGACTTGATCAGCGCACGAATCTCCGACCCGGGATATTCGTTGAGGTTTCTCTGGAAGATCGCCCATATCTGAACGTAGTGCAGTTACCAGAGACTGCCCTGCACGATGA
>PBCW01000037.1 GCA_002718015.1 Rhodospirillaceae bacterium | reverse complement strand
AAAAACGGCCGGTACTTCGGCAGCTCAGTACAGATAATCCGGTGGTATTGCCCGTTGGTAAAAAAGTGCTCGTATTGGTTACCGCGACCGACGTTCTACACAACTGGGCTATTTCGCCACTCGCAGTTCGTATTGATACTGTGCCTGGGCGTCTCAATGAAACCTGGGTTGAGATAAAAAAGCCTGGAACTTATTTTGGTTTTTGTTCTGAGTTATGTGGATCTGGGCACGCTTTCATGCCGATTGAGGTTCATGCAGTGACTGAAAGTGAATTTAAACAGTGGGTTAAAAAGGCGCAAAAGATATATGCCAAAGTTGATAACATAACAACACCCATAGCCGCGAGAAACAAGGACACAACGAATTCAATCAACTTGGCGGGCGGAACTGCCCCTCAATAGACGATACGGATTAATTTAAACGCAAGGAAATTACCATGGCTGAAGCACCAACTGCCGACGCACAAGGACACGAAACTCATCATGAGCCTAAGGGCTGGCGGAGATTTGTTTACTCCACCAACCACAAAGACATAGGGACCATGTATTTAATATTTTCAGTAACCGCCGGACTTATTGGTGGGGCTTTCTCTGTATATATGCGCATGGAACTGCAGAATCCTGGGGTGCAGTTCATGACCATGGAGGATGGTTCGCCCGATGGGCATCTCTGGAATATGTTTATTACCGCGCACGGTCTCATAATGGTGTTTTTCGTTGTAATGCCAGCTTTGATAGGCGGGTTTGGTAATTGGATTGTCCCGCTGATGGTTGGNGCNCCTGATATGGCTTTTCCTCGGATGAACAACATCAGTTTTTGGCTNCTTCCTCCTGCATTCCTTNTATTGTTNGGGTCTGCCCTTATTGGCGGCGGTGCTGGAACTGGTTGGACAATATACCCGCCACTCTCAAGTGANACTGGGCACCCTGGCCCAGCTGTGGACATGGCCATCTTCGCACTTCATGTCGCTGGAGCATCATCAATATTAGGCGCCGTTAACTTTATAACTACAATATTTAATATGAGAGCTCCGGGTATGACCCTACACAAAATGCCATTGTTTGTTTGGGCAATGCTGATAACAGCATTTTTGCTTTTGCTCTCGCTTCCAGTTTTGGCAGGTGCAATAACGATGCTGCTGACAGACCGAAATTTCGGCACGTCATTTTTTAANCCCGAAGGGGGGGGGGACCCCATTTTATTCCAGCATCTTTTTTGGTTTTTTGGGCACCCCGAGGTTTACATCATGATTCTGCCTGGTTTTGGTATAATAAGTCATGTGGTTGCTACTTTTTCAAAAAAGCCTGTCTTTGGTTATTTGGGTATGGCCTATGCGATGGTGTCGATAGGGTTTATAGGCTTTATAGTGTGGGCACATCATATGTATACGGTTGGGCTCGATGTAGACACTCGAGCTTATTTTGTCGCGGCCACAATGGTGATTGCTGTACCAACGGGNATAAAAATCTTNAGTTGGATAGCAACAATGTGGGGNGGGTCGATCCGTTTTGACACTCCAATGTTGTGGGCAGTCGGGTTTATNTTCTTGTTTACNGTTGGAGGAGTAACTGGCGTNGTTTTGGCAAACGCAGGCGTCGACTTAGTGTTGCANGATACTTATTATGTGGTTGCTCATTTTCATTATGTNTTGTCTTTGGGGGCCGTATTCACAATTTTCTGTGGGATATACTACTGGCTAGGGAAAATGAGTGGTCGGCAGTATCCCGAATGGGCGGGAAAGTTGCATTTNTGGACAACTTTCATCGGCGTAAATATATGTTTTTTTCCGCAGCATTTCCTCGGNCTTGCAGGCATGCCGCGGCGCTACATTGATTATCCTGATGCATTGGCAGGGTGGAACGCCGTTTCATCTTTCGGTGCATACTTTTCATTTGCTTCGACGCTGTTTTTCGTTGGAATGTTGATTTACACAATCAATTGGGGCCGAAGGGTAGGGGATAATTATTGGGGTGAGGGAGCAACAACTCTNGAATGGACAATAAGTTCGCCACCACCATTTCATAGCTTTCATGAGATACCGCAAATTAAGTAACTAGGGTTTTGGGAGAATTACGTGGCGGAAACTGCCTTTCACCTAGAAAGAAGAAATGGCTCACAGTTCGTTGATACAGAACTTGTGGATTACTTAAAACTGCTTAAGCCGCGTGTGATGTCCCTCGTGGTGTTTTCTGGGCTTGCGGGACTTTTGTTAGCCCCGGGAACCATACATCCAATTCTTGCCGTTGTTGCTGTTTTATGCATAGCAGTTGGCTCTGGGGCAGCAGGTGCCATAAATATGTGGTATGACCGTGACATAGACGCTGTAATGGAAAGGACTAAATTGCGGCCNATACCAAATGGGCGCATCGCGCCCGGAGATGCTCTTGGTTTTGGCATTGTATTGGCTGTNGGATCTGTTGCAATTATGGGGCTGACTGTTAGNATNCCNGCCGCTTTGCTGCTAACNNTAGCCATTCTCTTTTATGTTTTTGTCTACACGATATGGCTTAAGCGCCGTACACCCCAAAACATTGTGATAGGTGGCGCAGCCGGCGCATTCCCACCTATGATTGGGTGGGCAGCGGTTACTGGTAACATTTGCATAGAGTCCATAGTCCTCTTTGCGTTGATATTTTTTTGGACACCACCCCATTTTTGGTCGCTGGCTCTGTACAGGGCAGGAGATTATGAAAAAGCGGGTGTGCCAATGCTGCCCGTGGTCGCCGGCAAGCGTGAGACTAAACGCCAAATAATTATTTATACTATGGTGCTTCTACCTTTGGCCGTTGCTCCTGCACTCCTCGGTATAACAGGTTGGCTGTATGGGATCTTTTCATTAATCCTAGGTTTGTTATTTCTGGCTTCGGCTGTATCGGTTTGGGTGGATAAGACGGAACGAGCATCAAGGCGTATGTTTACTTTTTCAATAATTTACTTATTCCTTTTATTCACGTTGATGATTGTAGATGGATCAACTGTGTTTAGTGCTTGAGGGATAAATGGTGGTGGTGGCAAGAAACAACGGCAAGCAAACTCCTAAAGTTATTGACCAAGATTTTACGGAGCCTAAACGTCGTTTGAGGGTAAAAAATTTAGCTGTTGCTGGTGTGCTTGCAGGACTAGCTCTTTTGTTTTACTTGGTTGCAATTGTTAAAATGAGTGGGGGTTAGGGTAATTGGCACAATCTTTGGAGTCTAAAAATCGTCGTTTGTTTGGTGCGCTTGCTCTTCTGGTGTTGGCTATGATTGGAATGTCCTATGCTGCGGTGCCACTCTATGATTTGTTTTGTCGCGTCACTGGTTTTGGGGGGACCACCCAAATTGCCCANATGCCAAGCGGAAAACGCATTGATCGCGTAATTAAGGTGCGTTTTGATGCTAGCCTGAACGGTTCGTTCCCTTGGGAGTTCCAACCTGTGCAGCGGGAAATGTCTTTACAGGTAGGCGAGACAGGTTTGGCATTTTATCGTGCTCGAAATGANTCCAATGTTCCTTTGGTTGGTACAGCTACGTTCAATGTAACGCCACTTAAGGCGGGACTCTACTTCAGTAAGATCGAATGTTTTTGTTTTCAAGAGCAGAAATTAGACTCGGGNGAGCAAATAGACATGCCAGTAACGTTTTTCATTGACCCGGAAATTGTGAAAGATCGAAATTTGGATGATGTGAATACAATAACTCTGTCCTACACTTTTTTTGAGGCTGCTAAACCTTCTGCGGGCCTTGAAAAAATTACGGCGACGGCGATTGTAAAAAAGTAGAAGAGGTCCCTCCGGGATGTCATGTCCTGGNACAACTAGGGAGGCAAAATAGATGAGCTCCGAACCGCATAATCAACAAACTCATGATTATCATTTGGTAGATCCAAGTCCCTGGCCTGCGGTTGGTTCGGCAGCCTCGTTTTTTCTTTTTTTTGGCGTGGTTGTATTCTTGCATCCGGACATGCTGGGGGTTGATCTTGAGGGGCTTGTTACCAAACTTGGTGTTTGGGTGTTTATGCCCGGACTTGCTGGTGTGCTTGCAACAATGTGGTTTTGGTGGCGCGACGTTGTGCGCGAGGCAACTCATGAAGGGCACCATAAACCGGTAGTACAGCTAGGTCTTCGTTATGGCATGATGTTGTTCATAGCGTCGGAGGTTATGTTTTTCGCAGCTTTTTTCTGGGCCTATTTTGACGCTAGCCTATATGCAAATGAGATCAAACAATTTAGTCGGGTTGAATCTACTGGAGGGGTGTGGCCCCCCAAGGGTATTGAGACACTTCCGACATTCGGTGTTCCATTTATGAATACGCTTGTGCTGCTTCTTTCCGGCTGCACCGTTACGTGGGCTCACCACGCTTTACGAGAAGGCAATCAAAAAGATTTGGTCACCGGGCTTGGGTTTACGATTATCCTCGGCATTATATTTACAGGGCTGCAAGTTTACGAATACGTGCATGCTACCTTCACTATGGAGAGCGGTATATATGGTTCTACTTTCTTCTTAGCAACCGGTTTTCATGGTTTCCACGTTATCGTAGGCACCTGTTTTCTGACCGTGTGTTACTTCCGCGCTCGCAGGGGGCACTTTAAAACTGATCAGCACTTTGGCTTGGAAGCTGCCGCGTGGTATTGGCATTTNGTTGACGTCGTTTGGTTGTTCCTGTTTTGTGCAATATACTGGTGGGGAGCTTGATCAACATTGCTTGACGTTGATTTGGTTTTCATGTCATCGACGAGACCTCAAGANTACTTGTTGTTCCAATGCGTCGGTGGTAATTGGTTNCNNNTCAACNTGNCTCGCGCAGGNTTTTNACAACCTTAGGNTGTCTTCNTAGCGTTTGATGTCTTTTTTGACANAAGTATAGTTNGGCTAATGTTCCGTAAATGGTTTGAGTTGACCGGCCTTTCGCGCTTATCCTCGTGTCATGCGAGAATACGANCGTTANCGCATCAAATTTAGATTGAGCTTTTGCAANGTCACNAACTAAAATNCNCTACTTTTTTAGCANATCGTTTTGAGAATAAAATATGTCTTTTCATTTCAAACTTTGGCCAACAATCCTTNCGAGTATAATGCTGTTTGTTCTTGTTGCTTTGGGCTCTTGGCAAATTCAACGTTTAAATTGGAAGAATGAATTGATCACGAAAATACAAACACGGGCTGCGGAAAGGCCAGTGTTATTGGCAAAACATCCAGATAACATGGAGGAACTTGAATTCCAAAGGGTAAATGTTCGTGGACGGTTCGACCACAGCACCGAATTTCACCTTGTAAATCGGTCACTNAANGGAAATCCAGGNTTGCANATAATCACGCCCTTTTTAAGAAGTGACAANAGTGGGGTCTTACTTGTCAATCGCGGTTGGGTTCCATTTGAGAAAAAAAATGCAAAATCGCGGCGTGAAGGCTTAGTCGCGGGTGAAATTGAACTAAACGGTATAATACGGCTAATAAAAGGTCCAGGAGCATTTACGCCTAAGAATGACCCAGGGACAAACCACTGGTTTTTTATTGATCCTGTGGCAAAGTCCAAGATAAGCGGCCACTCATTTTTAACCGGTTTTTATTTGCTCGATGGTAATGTGGAGGTGCCGGGTGGTTTCCCTGTTGGCCATCAGTGGACTCTAGATATTCGAAATGATCATCTTCAATACGCAATTACATGGTATTCACTAGCATTTGCCTTGTTGGTGATATTTTTCGTTTATCACCGGCAAAAAGACTAGTTCTTATGAAGAACGCCTACCAAGAGTTAGAGCAGCGGTTCCGTCGGGTTAACTTGCTACGTCAGGCTGTTGGAATGCTGCAATGGGACCAGTCTGTCACGATGCCGCCAGGCGGAGCAAACGCACGCGGCGCACAACTTGCAGAATTAAAAGTTATAATTCATGAGATAGTTACAGACAGACGCACAGAACAGTTATTGTTGGATGTGGATATCAGTCGTCTTGGGAGTTGGCAAGCGGCTAATGTCAGAGAAATGCGGCATATATGGTCTCACGCAAATGCGGTGCCTAGGGACCTTATTGCTGCACGCAGTAAGGCTTGTACGGCCTGCGAAATGAAGTGGCGCACAGCGCGCGCTAGTACTCAGTACAAGCAAGTTTTGCCGGATTTCAAAAATGTAGTAGACCTCACTAGGGAGGTCGCTGAAGCAAAGGCGTCAGCTTTAAATGTCTCTGCTTATGATACTTTATTCGGTCAGTATGCGCCGGGAATGACAATTGATGAAATTGATCCAATCTTCGATGATTACCTTTCCTTCTTGCCTAATTTTTTAGAGCGAGTGGTAGCACGCCAGGCTGCTGGCCCACCGCCGCCTGAATTAAAAGGGCCATTTGAGCTGGAGGCACAGCGCCAAGTTGCAAGGCATCTTGCCGAGATCGTGGGGCTCGATTTTGCTTCGGCTCGTCTTGACGAGAGCGAACATCCTTTTTCAGGGGGAGTGCCGGATGATAGTCGTATCACTGCTCGTTATTCAAAGGATAATTTCTCTGAGGCAATGATGGCAGTACTGCATGAAACCGGTCACGCCATGTATGAACGCGGTCGCCCATCGGAATGGCATGAACAACCAGTCGGCTGCTCACGTGGCATGGTCATTCACGAAAGCCAATCTCTGATAGTCGAAATGCAAGCGTGTAGATCAAGGGAATTTTTTGAATGGGCTGCGCCGATGTTTGCGCATGCATTTGGCGGCACTGGGTCTGCTTGGGGTGCTGACGAATTTTACAAAAGGGCTACTGCAGTCAGGCCAAGCCTAATTCGTATTGATGCCGATGAGGTTACTTACCCTGCGCATATAATATTGCGGACGGAGCTTGAACGCGCTTTGTTAGCTGGGGACCTTTTGCCCGTTGACCTGCCAGGAGCTTGGAATGAAAAAATTCTGCAACTCCTAGATGTTTCTCCATCTAACGATGCTGAGGGTTGTTTGCAGGATATTCACTGGTATGACGGAGCGTGGGGGTATTTCCCAACTTATACACTTGGCGCAATGGCGGCGGCTCAGATTTTCAAGGCTGCTGTCGGTGAGAACCCTATGATACTTGACTCCATCACTGATGGTGAGTTTAGACCGCTTATGAGGTGGTTGTTAACCAATATCCATGAGCATGGTTGTTTGTTTGCCACCCAAGATTTGCTTATCAGAGCTACCGGCCGGAAACTTGATCCGGAGGCATTTAAATCACACCTCCATGAAAGGTATTTATCTTAATGGCGGAGCTGCATTTTTTTTTATTGTGGGGGTCGCATTTTTTCTCGCGGGGCTCACGAAAGGTGTTATCGGACTTGGGCTGCCGACCGTTTCGCTGGCCGTTTTGACAGCTTTCTTCGGGTTAAAGGATGCAATTCCATTGATACTAATACCATCTTTAGTAACCAATCTTTTGCAAGCATTCTCGGGGCCACACCTTAAGGAATTGATAAAGCGCTTTTGGTCATTGCTATTAGCTGGTGTCACCGGAATCTTCGCAGTGTCGGAAGCTTTTGTGAATTCAAGTAGCGAGCTATTATCGCTTATACTCGCAATCTCCATAATCATTTATTCAGGGTTTGGGTTGTCATCAACTAATTCCCTGAATCTAACCGACCGAGAAAAATGGTATTCACCGATTATTGGAACCTTTACTGGAGCCGTGACAGGATTGACGGGTTCTTTTGTAGTACCGGCGGTGCCTTATCTTCAATCTCTTGGATTGCAGAGGGATCAATTCATTCAGGCCATGGGTATTTGGTTCTCAATTGCTACCGGAGCGCTCGCGGTAATGTTAGGAATAAGAGGCTTATTGTCGATGGAACAAAACATCATATCAATAGCGGCACTGCTTCCGGCAGTGATAGGTATGTCGTTTGGGCAAATTATCCGTCGTAAGCTTTCAGAAATACGGTTTCGTAGAATCTTCTTTCTCTCATTGCTGTTCATGGGCATATATATCATCGTGGGCTCAGCACAATGAGAATTATATTTTATCAACCGGCGCCATCACCATGGTGCTGGCCTTATGTCTTAAGAGGGTAGATTTTTGTTTTACATTAGCACTCGCGGTTCCGCTCCCGCCCTAGCATTTGATGAGGTCCTTCTTGCGGGCCTTGCTTGCGATGGCGGGCTGTATGTGCCCAGTGTTTGGCCGCAGGTTTCCTCGGTAGAACAAGTTGAATTAAATAATCTCAATTATTCCGATCTTGCTTGTCGGCTGATGCTCCCTTTTGTAGGGGACACAATAGCCGAAGACGATTTTGCTGAGATAGTGGGCGCAGCATATTCAGAATTTTCAAATGATCAGGTGGTTCCGTTAACGAAACTTGATGATGGGGTTTGGTTGCTTGAACTTTTTCACGGACCAACGTTAGCATTTAAGGATATAGCTCTACAATTGCTAGGGCGCCTCTTCGATTACATACTCACTCGTCGTGGCGAACGCATAACGATTGTCGGTGCTACCTCTGGTGATACTGGTTCTGCAGCTATTGAAGCTTGTAAGGGGCGCGAGTCGGTTGATATCTTTATTTTGCACCCGGCAGGTCGTGTTTCCGATGTCCAGCGTCGTCAAATGACGACTGTATCATCAGAAAACGTCTATAATATTGCAATAAATGGAACATTCGATGATTGTCAGGACTTAGTAAAGGCTTGTTTTAACGACGTACATTTTAGAGAACAAGTGAGCTTATCGGCGGTAAATTCCATAAATTGGGCGCGTATTATGGCGCAAATTGTATATTACTTTTGGGCCGGCCTCAAACTTGGAGCTCCGGATCAGGGCACAACTTTTGTTGTTCCAACAGGTAATTTTGGTAATATTTTTGCTGGATACGGAGCTCACTTAATGGGGCTTCCGGTAAACAAATTAGTTGTGGCCTCAAATCAAAACGATATCCTTGTTCGGTTTTTCAAAAAAAATGAAATGGTGATGGAGCCAGTTGTCCCGACAGCTTCTCCTAGTATGGATATACAAGTTTCAAGTAATTTTGAGCGGTTGCTGTTTGATTTGTTGGGCCGTAAATCTGGCGATGTGTCTGAGGCAATGCACAATTTTCGCAAAACGGGCAAATTAGTCGTTCCAAACTTTGCGTGGAAGGAGGCAAGAAAATTATTCGATGCCAGTAAGGTTGACGATAATACAACCCTTAGGACGATTGCTAAGATTTCTTCTGAACAAAATGTGTTAATTGATCCCCACACTGCTATTGGTGTTGAAACTGCGTTTGAAATGAGCTCAAAGCTCTCTCGTCCCATTGTTTCTCTGGCAACCGCGCACCCAGCAAAATTCCCTGATGCTGCANAAAAAGCTGTTGGTCANATCCCTGCACTTCCGCCNTCATTNAGCGATTTATATGAGCGTAAAGAAAATTTNACNGTATTACCGAATGAATTGGATATACTTCAGGATTTTATTTGCGCAAAAAAGTACTGAGGGACCAATGAGTGTAGAATTTACAGCGTTGGAAAATGGCCTTCGAGTTGTGACCCATGCAATGCCGGGAGTAGAGAGTGCTTCAATTGGCGTGTGGGTCGGATCTGGTACGCGTCATGAGTCAAATGAGAATAACGGAGTCGCCCACCTTCTAGAACATATGGCTTTTAAGGGTACTCGGCGGCGCAATGCTCAGGATATTGCTGCTGAAATCGAGGCTGTGGGAGGCCATTTAAATGCATACACGGGCAGGGAAAGCACCGCTTATTTTGCTAAGATGCTGGCGCCTGATATAGCACTTGCTGCAGACATACTTGCAGACATTCTTCAGAATGCAACCTTCGACCAAGTTGAGCTGGATCGCGAGAGGCAGGTCGTCCTGCAAGAGATTGGCCAGGCTGCGGACACGCCGGATGACATCATTTTTGATTACTATCAGGCTGCCGCTTTCCCGGATCAGTCCATGGGTCTTCCGGTTCTGGGCCGGCGCGAAAACGTACAGGCAATGAGTCGCGAAACTATTAAAAGCTACCTCCAAAGTAATTATGGATCCGAACGTGCAGTGCTATCAGCTGCAGGCAAAGTGCAGCATGAGGATATTGTGGGAATGGCGGAGGAATTATTTGGTTCTTTGCCGACTTCCAAGATTGTTACTGAGCACGAGCCAGCGCATTATTGCGGGGGCGAGAAGCGTGTTGAATCAGACCTTGAGCAGGTACATTTTTTGATTGGATTTAAGGGTTTTCCTTTCGGTGATCCAGATTTCTATGCTTTGAGCGTGCTGTCAACGATCTTAGGAGCTGGTATGTCCTCACGTTTATTTCAGGAAATAAGAGAAAAACGCGGGCTTGCATATTCAGTTTATTCATTTTCTGCTGCCTATAGTGATGCAGGCACTTTTGGGATATATGCTGGCACTGGCCCTGATCAAGTCGATGATCTGGTGCCCGCTCTGTGTGATGAAATTGTAGAATTTGCATCCAGTGTTCAACATGAAGAAGTGAGGCGCGCTTGCGTACAGTTGAAGGCCGGCACATTAATGTCATTGGAATCAACTGGTGGCCGGGCCGAACAACTGGGTCAACAAACACTTGTTTATGGAGCTCCCCTTTCCTTACATGACCTGATACAGCGTATTGAGGCTGTTGACTTGGGGCAGGTGCAGCGGACGGCTACACGCTTGTTCACCAGCAGACCAACATTGACCGCTACAGGCGTTCTAAAAAAACTTGAGAGTTACGACAAGATTTGCAATAGGCTACAACTCTAGGGGGGGGGTGAAATGGTGCTATTAAAATCCCTGTTTGAGCGCCATACGCCCCACATTACTGGTGTTAGGGTCTTCATTCGTCCGCCGAGTAGGTGGGACTGCAAGCAATGGGTTGCTCTTCGGCGCGAAAGCCGAGAGTTTTTAGTTCCTTGGGAACCAAGTTGGCCTGTTGATGGTGCAACAGCGACAGCATACAGACGACGGCTTCAGCGATTTAAGGCTGAGTGGCGATATGCTACTGGGTATCCATTTTTTATTTTTGAACATGAACGGCAACAATTGGTGGGAGGTATAACTATGTCTAACCTGCGTCGTGGAGTGGCCCAGAGCGCTAGTATCGGATATTGGATTGGTGCTCCATTCGCCCGAAAGGGATATATGTTCGACGCGCTGCGCCTTACCATTTCCTATGCCTTCGATAACTTGGCGTTAAACCGTGTTGAGGCAGCTTGTCTTGTGCACAACGAACCAAGTCGAAACCTTCTTAAGAAAGCGGGATTTTATGAAGAAGGACTACTGCGACAATATCTCTGTATTAACGGTCGGTGGCAGGATCACATCTGTTATTCCCTTTTAAGGACCGACCCGAGACCGTGATGTTTTCATCTCAGGGGGCAAAAAATCCAATTATTTGATGCTTGGATAGCGGAATATTTTATCAACATTTTCGTGCTTGGCAACAACTAAGCGTGTCCCGTTTCAGCTGAGAGCAAGCTCAAATCTATGCCGATAGAGGAAATAGCACATTCCCACTTTTTGTCATTTTGTAAATTAAATATTAGCTCTCGGTCTGCCGAAGATTGTAGCCAAGCGTTCTGCTGTATTTCATCATCTAGCTGGTTAGGACCCCATCCAGCATAACCGAGCGCGAGCAGAGATTGTGCCGGGCCACGGTTCTCAGCGATATCACTCAGCACATCTATGGTTACGGTCAAACCCAAACCTTCAGTTATGCTGATCGTACTGTCCTGTTGATAATCGAGTGAATGCAAAATAAATCCGCGCCCTGTGTCGAGAGGGCCGCCGTGATAAATTGGTCGATCACCAATTATTCCATGGACGCCTATGTCCAGCTGTTTGAGCAATTCCGGAAAAGCTAATGAGTCTATGGTTTTGTTCACAACCAGTCCCATTGCGCCCTCCTCGTTGTGGACACAGATGTATATCACGCTTTTAGTAAAGCGAGGATCAGTCATTGCAGGCATTGCGATTAGTATCTGCCCTGTTAGATAACTTGGATTTGTGCCGGTGACGGCCTTGTTTGCCTTATTCATGAGACTATTTTCCAAATTTCATATGGTACATATGATAGCGATTAGAGGACAAAAAGGGAACTAATGCGGGTGCAAATTTATGCTTACGGTGTCGCTCAAGGAANTTATGCATCAATATTTCAGGTCTTTAGATTAGCCGTTTTATTTTAGGAAATAAGAACTATGTTGTTAAGACCATTCTTGGTTTTAGAAAGCCTTTAATATGAAGCTGAAAATACTTTTTTTGATGATTTTCCTGTATTTTCCTATTGCAAATGCAAATGGCGCTTCAAGTGAATGGCAGCGTGAAGAGCAAGTTGCTGTGAGATTAGTGAGTGCATTTATTTCAACTGGTTCAGCTACCACGGTACCGCTAGGGGTACAATTTAAGTTAAAACCTGGGTGGAAAATATATTGGCGGTCGCCGGGTGATGCAGGGCTACCTCCAAAGGTTACATGGGATAGGTCCGANAATGTTAAAGATTTAGTTGTTGNTTGGCCGGCCCCAAAGAGATTTTCCGTACTTGGTCTTGAAACACTGGGATACCTTGATGAGGTCATTCTGCCAGTGGAGTTGAAACTCATATCATCTGGCGCGACTATCGTTAGGGTAAAGTTAGAATACCTTATTTGTGAAAAAATTTGCATCCCATACGTCAACACCCTGGAGTTAAGATTACCAGCAGGTAGGGCAGTACTATCTGACTATTCGAATCTGATCGCCCAGTATAATGCACGGATACCAAAACGTGATGGCCGTCATGGCCTTAGCATAGAAAGTTCTCACCTAACTAAAAGTGGGGATAACAATGAAGTTATTTTTTTTGCGCAGACAAAAGATGTTTTCTCACAACCCGATATATATATCGAGGGACCGGCCGGCAGCCATTTTGGAAAACCTGAGGTTAATATTGCTCAAGATCGGAAGTCAGCAGAACTGCGAGTTTTGGTTGGCGGCGTTGGGCGGGCGGCACTTGAGCAAGACGGCATAACAGCAACCTTAGTAGATGGTGAAAAGTCGATTGAGGCAAAACTTTATCCTAGATATAAGCCGTCAAACATGAATGCCTCATTTCGCTTTTCCCAAAATAAAGAATTAACTTTAGCAGCTATTATCATATTGGCCCTGCTAGGAGGCTTAATTCTCAATGTCATGCCATGTGTCTTGCCAGTCCTCTCAATTAAGCTTCTAGGTATCATATCTAATTTAGGGAAAGATAGTAAAATAATTCGTGCGGGCTTTTTGGCTTCAGCTGCAGGCATCCTGTTTTCATTTTTGGTTCTAGCTGTAGTTTTAATTATTTTGAAAGCCGGAGGTACTTCGGTCGGTTGGGGGATTCAATTTCAACAACCGATTTTTCTTGCCTTTTTGAGCGTGGTGTTAGGCCTTTTTGCATATAACCTTTTCGGCTTGTTTGAGGTTAAACTNCCGGCTTGGGTAGGAAGNATTGTCGCTAAGCGCATAAATAGAGGTAACTTGGCGGAGCATTTTTTTGCAGGTANGTTAGCAGCNCTTGTTGCTACACCCTGCTCAGCTCCATTCCTNGGCACCGCTGTNGGCTTCGCGCTGAGCCAGGGTTGGTTTGAGATCCTTCTNGTGTTTTCTTCTCTTGGTGTTGGTTTGGCATCGCCNTATTTNNTAGTAGCTCTTTTCCCTGGATTGGCANGTTTTCTCCCGCGCCCNGGNCCCTGGATGAACACAGTAAAANGTGTGCTTGGCGTCGCNTTANTAGTTACTGTGCTATGGCTGCTCTATGTATTTTCTAACGTACTTGATATGGGCGGGGCTGCCGCGCTCGGTGGATTGATAGTAACCANGGGTGTGATTTTANTNCTAAAAAANNTACCGGGCTCAGCTCTAGGCAGGCGTTCGGGATTAATTGTCGNNTTTCTGAGTGTAGCAGCAATTATTTTTCCNATNATGTGGAATACAGGGCTGAAGCCGACAGGTGANNGTCCTAATGTTTCGACAGCTGTGTGGCATNAATTTGANNCGGTNCAGATAAAAAAGTTGGTNGCTGATAGAAAGACTGTTTTAGTTGATGTTACGGCNGATTGGTGTGTTACGTGTCAGCTTAACAAGCGATTCGTTCTTGATGCAAGCCGAGTGGTAGAGGCCCTNAAAACAGGCTCTGTCATCGGNATGAGAGCGGATTGGACNATGCCAAATNATGAGATAGCGGAATATCTTGGNTCATTTGGGCATTTCGGCATACCATTTAACGTTGTATATGGTCCCCAAAAACCAGATGGTATCGTGTTGCCGGAATTACTTACGAATGCACTTCTCANTAGAGTTTTTAATGAAGTTTCTGGTATGTGAGGACCAGCTTAATGAGTTCGANNNNCCTTAAAANTATTNCAATTAATNGAAGATTCGCACGAATTTAATATCCCTACTGCANATGTTACTCTCCGTAGGGGCAGGTAAGTTTANACTTGNNCTACATTGTNTNGGNTTGGTGTGCTAATGCNGCATCCCGGGCTAGNGCGTCTGCGCGTTCATTGTGCAGGTGTCCAGCGTGTCCCTTGATCCAGTGCCATTGTATTGAGTGGCTACTCGCAGCCTTTTCAAGTCGTCGCCACAGGTCCTCGTTNTTTACGGACTTCTTGGACGCGTTCTTCCACCCGTTTTTCTTCCATCCATGTATCCATTTAGTAATTCCGTCACGCACATAGATGCTATCCGTGTAAAGGTCGACCGAGACAGGCTTAGTAAGCATTTCNAGGGCGCGAATNGCGGCCATAAGCTCCATGCGGTTGTTGGTGGTATTTGTGTCGCCGCCAGAGAGTTCTTTCTCGGTTCCTGCAAATTGTAAAACAGCACCCCAACCGCCGGGCCCAGGATTGCCGGAGCAAGCACCGTCAGTAAAGATTTTTACACTTTCATTNTTTCNGCTCATTCNAGGCCAAGCTCAGTTATTTCAGAGATCTTCTGGTGAAAACTCAAAATATGGTAATATTCGGACGGATTTTTTGGTCGTACTAATGCATCGGTTGGATTGTTAATCCAGTCGAAGAGCCTTGTCAGCAGAAAGCGGACAGCTCCACCCCGAGCTAGCGTGGGGAATGCTTTTAATTCNGTCACTGACAATTGCCGGACACTGCAATAGCCNGTAAGCAGCGAATGTGCCCTTGACCGATCNATNGGCCCTTTTTGATCGAAGCACCAAGCGTTAAGGCATATAGCAAGATCGTAAGCTAGGAAGTCATTGCAAGCGAAGTAGAAATCGATCAAGCCCGATAATTTTTTTTGCAAGAAAAATACGTTATCGGGGAATAAGTCAGCATGGCATGTGCCAGCGGGGAGGTATGTCGGCCAGTTCTTNTGTANATAATCGATTTCTAACTCTAGAAAATTTCTTAGGCCTGGTTGTACTTGATCAATGGATTGACCACACGAGTAAAGTAGAGGACGCCAAGCCGCAAGTGAGAGACTATTCTTACGCNTCATNGGAAATTGGAGACTGGCGAGATGCATTTTAGCGAGGGCCTCACCGACCATTTTGCAATGGTCCGCATNAATTCTGCGGGGAGANATGCCATCAAGAAAAGAAATAATTGCGGCTGGTTTTCCGCAAANTTTGCGCAAGNCNTTACCATCGCGCCCGTGTAAAACAGAAGGGCATGGTATGTCTCTCTCCTCCAGATACTCCATCAAATTNAGAAAGTAGGGTAGGTCTGAGGGGTCTACNCGCTTCTCATANAGNGTAAGGATAAATCGTCCCTGAGTGGTCGTAAGAAGGAAATTACTATTTTCAACTCCCTCNGCAATACCCTTGCATGATAGTACAGAGCCAATATCATATTCGGNGACAAAATCATCTAGCNCATCATCCGGCACTTCTGTGTATACAGCCATTTTTTTACCAACAANTGAAGCTTATGGTTATTTCTACNAAATCGATTTATTTGGCATTCTTTGGTTTAATTGANGTAGATTTACNTTTTTGTTCGGTANCCATGAAGNNAAAAGGAACGCATATGTCAGTTCTTTTTAACNCNGGTTATTTGTGTCGCCATCTGCTCCTTCCTATAANGAATAGTATTGGCCGANTTTANGTTAGCAAAGTAAAAAGTTTCTTNTACGNTTGTTCTGATTNTTAAAGCTGAGTTATTTATTATCGTGATTCTGATGTCTATGTCCCACTCATNNATTCGCCAGACAATNGTAGNGATGATATTAATATCATTNATGGGTGGTTGTGCNTTAATGGACGAAACAANNGGTGATCCCGATGTGTGCCCTATGCCTACAATATTGAAAACTGGGCAAGAATTAGTGAGGTTCANACCTGGTGTCGGATACGACCTCAACAAAATTGTTTTCCATGTTAAGCTTAATACTTTTGATGGCGAATGTGATATTGGAGAGAAAGAAATAACTCTGAATATTGCTCTNGGNATTACCGCNCTTCGGGGTGCTGCAATGCTAAAAGATAAGGCNGAGTTTGCTTATTGGGTTTGGGTTGTTGATCGTGAACGGAAAGTTCTAACCCGCAATCGGACGCCAGTCATTGCAAAGTTTGAGGGGCGCGACTCNCAGATTGATTTTAGTGACATNTTTGANGTTATAATTCCGCAACGTCCCGATCATTCGCCACCGGATTGGCGTATCTATATCGGCCTTGAACTGACTAAGGAGGAATTAGCGTATAATCGGCGTCGACTCGGTAGTATGCGCCGTCGTTGACTACGTGCAATCGTAAAAGAGTCAATTTTTGGCCTTAAGACGTTGCGTTACTGGACGGGTGTCGTTACATTATAGAAATATACCCTGCGACCCTAGCGGGAGAGACCGAAGATTAGAGCGTGTCGGCGCCGAAGGAGCAACCTACTCGGGAATCTCTCAGGCAAACGGACCGTTAGGTGAGGGACCTCTGGAAAGCAGGTGTGCTCATACGGGTGCACTTCACCGAAGGGGTAAATCGGTAGTTGCCGGTGATACTCTCAGGTTCCGTGACAGAGATGGGTGGCGCTCATAGCTTGAGGTGGGTGCTCTCGTTTTGTTAACGGAGTCGCGGCCAGTGGCAGAGGATAAATTACTTTCAAAAACACCGCTGCATAACCTGCATGTAGCAAAAGGTGGTCGTATGGTTTCTTTTGCAGGGTATTCATTACCCCTTCAATATCGGGGTGGGATTGTCAAAGAGCATCTACATACTCGTAATGCTGCTGGATTATTTGACGTTTCGCATATGGGTCAACTTGAGGTTTCTGGAGAAAACCGTGCAGCAGCACTTGAGACACTAGTTCCTGCGGATGTGGCTGGTTTGGAAAAGGGACAAGTTTGCTACAGTCAATTTACTAATGACAAGGGTGGGATTCTCGATGATCTTTTGATCTCTAATAACGGCGATCGGCTGGGCCTTGTCGTGAATGCCGCTTGTAAGAATTCTGATATAAAACACTTAAAAAAGAATCTCCCGGAAGGTTGTGATCTTCATTATCTGCAAAAACAAGCGCTCCTAGCGTTGCAAGGGCCTAAAACAGCACAAGTGCTCAAAAGACATTGTGATATAGACTTCGGTCAGTTTGGTTTTATGACGCGCCGCCATGCGGTTCTTTTTGGGGTTGAAGTAGTAATTAGTAGGTCAGGTTATACGGGGGAAGATGGCGTTGAAATTTCTGTTGACGGCGAAAGTGCAGAGAGGGTAGCTGAACGTCTGCTTAGTGATAAAGAGGTACAATTGGCTGGCCTTGGCGCCCGCGACTCACTTCGCTTGGAAGCTGGGCTATGCCTTTATGGTCAAGACCTCGATGCGTCGACTACCCCCGTCGAGGCCAATTTAGAATGGTCAATAGGGGTTCGCCGACGTAATTCTGGTGACTTCATTGGAGCGGATGTTGTTTTAGAACAGCTTGCCTCTGGGACCAAACGTAAGCGGGTCGGGCTAGCACCAGAAGGCCGAGCACCTCTAAGAGGAAGTGCTCAATTAAGAGACTCAGCTGGCGTTGAAGTAGGCATTGTTACAAGTGGGAGTTTTAGCCCAACACTGGGAGCTCCCGTAGCAATGGGTTATGTGTCATCTTCATATTCCGCGATCGGCACCAACTTATTCGCAGAACTTCGCGGTAAAACCATATCNGCCACCGTTGTGCCGNNTCCAATGGTTCAGACACATTATTTTAGNGTNAAAAATTGATGACTAGTGGAGGTTNAGNATNATGACAGACGTAAAATATAGCAAAGACCATGAATGGCTTACAANAGATGGAGAAATTGCGACGATTGGTATTACCAGCTTTGCTCAGCAGCAACTAGGAGATGTGGTGTTTGTAGAATTGCCGGTAGTAGGGAAGACAGTNGCTAAGGGGGATGAAGTTGCTGTNGTTGAGTCGGTGAAGGCAGCAGCGGAAGTGTATACTCCAGTGTCAGGGGAAGTTTTTGAAGTCAATACNGCTTTAGACAGTGCTCCGGAAACTGTAAATAGCGACCCACAAGGAGGCGCATGGTTTTTTAAAATTAGGCTTTCGGACACGGCTGAACTAGATAGTTTAATGGATNGTGCTGCTTACGACGCATTTGCTGCGGAGGAGGGTTGATAATGCCTAGAGGTGATGAAATGACACGGAGTAAGATANCTCTAAAAGAANTAGAGCAACATGACGACTTTATNAGTCGGCATATTGGTCCGAGAGACANTGAGATACAGCAAATGTTGGGCGAGCTGAAGGTAAGATCGCTGGAAGAGTTGATGGAAAAGATCGTGCCTGACTCCATTCGGGATACCAGTGCACTTAAATTGCCTTCTTCAAGGGGAGAAAAAGAGGTAATTGAGAGGCTTNGTAACATAGCAAANNCAAACCAGGTCATGCGCTCCATGATAGGNTGCGGTTACTACGATACGGTCACCCCANANGTAATAGTCAGAAANGTTCTCGAAAATCCGGGTTGGTATACTGCTTACACTCCATATCAACCAGAGATAAGCCAAGGTCGGTTGGAAGCAGTGTTAAATTTNCAGACAATGGTCTCTGANCTTACCGGAATGAGCATAGCTAATGCTTCCCTACTTGATGAGGCGTCAGCAGCGGCAGAGGCGATGACATTGCTCCAAAAGTTATCAAAAAAGAAGTGTAATTGCTTTTTTGTCTCAGCAAACTGTCATCCACAAACCATTAACGTTTTGAAGACGAGAGCCGCACCACTAGGGATTGAGTTGAAAATTGGNGATCCTTTTTCAGAGNTAAAATTTGAAGANNTATTTGGNGTATTGCTGCAATATCCGACCACAGATGGTGCNGTGAATGATTACTCNTCACTGGTAGCAGAGGCCCACAACAATAANACCTTCGTTGCTGTTGCGACGGATCTTTTGAGCTTGATGCTGTTNCAGCCACCGGGCGATTGGGGCGCAGATTTGGTTTTCGGTAGNGCTCAACGGTTTGGAGTGCCGATGGGCTGCGGNGGACCNCACGCAGCTTTTTTTGCAACCTCAGATGCTCTAAAACGCTCTTTGCCCGGGCGCTTAGTAGGGGTGTCAGTNGATACAAANGGCAATGCAGCNCTCAGACTGTCATTNCAGACAAGGGAACAACATATCCGACGGGATAAGGCTACTAGNAATATATGTACCGCACAGGTGTTGTTGGCNGTGATGGCGGGTCTCTATGCAGTTTACCATGGACCTATACGATTGAAAAAAATTGCAGAGCGTGTGCACCGGCTCACTACAACCTTAGCTGTTGGGTTGAGTAAAATCGGCTTCAATNTGTCAAACGACGNTTACTTTGACACGCTTTCAGTGATNACGGACGACGCCGACAAAGTTGTTGCCGATGCGGCATNAGAAGGAATTAATTTACGGAANATAGAGGCTGGTAAAATTGGTATAGCCGTNGATGAAACTACTACCCGCGCTGACATTGAAGTTCTTTGGAGGGTATTTGACCCTATCAAAGGTGATGGGCTGGATTTCGATCTAATTGAGGACGACGTTGTTGATGCCATCCCCGATAGTTTACGGCGCCACGGACCGGTGCTAAACCATCCAATTTTTCACAAATATCACTCTGAGACTGAAATGTTGCGATATTTGCATCGACTTCAGGCTAAAGATATAGCACTCGACAAAGCCATGATACCACTTGGCTCTTGCACTATGAAGTTAAATGCCACTGCTGAGATGATACCAATTACTTGGAAAGAGTTCAGCTCTATTCACCCATTTGCACCAGAAGAACAGACTAAAGGTTACAGGATTTTGACAGATAGCCTAATCGATATGCTTTGCCGGATTACAGGCTTTCATTCGTTTTCATTGCAGCCTAATGCGGGAAGCCAAGGAGAATATGCTGGTTTACTAGCCATCCGCGCTTACCATGCGGCTAATGGGAACCCTCAACGTGATATTTGCCTAATTCCTAGTTCCGCTCATGGTACTAACCCTGCAAGCGCAGTGTTGGCAGGAATGAAAGTTGTCGTGATCGATTGCGATTCGGCCGGTAACATAGATTTAGTAGATCTAGCGAGAAAAGCTGAAGAGTATAGCAAGTGCTTAGCGGCGTTGATGGTAACGTACCCCTCAACTCATGGGGTTTTTGAATTTGCTATTAGCGAAGTGTGTAACATTGTTCATGGTCATGGTGGGCAGGTATACATGGATGGAGCTAATCTTAATGCTCTCGTTGGTGTTACTCGGCCGGGGCACTTTGGGCCAGATGTTGCCCATGTCAATCTGCACAAAACCTTTTGTATTCCTCATGGTGGAGGTGGACCTGGCGTAGGGCCTATTGGTGTTGGTAAGCACCTTGCTCCTTACTTGCCTGGGCACCCCCATAAGTTGCAATCCCAAGCCGTCACCGCAGCACCTTGGGGAAGTGCGGGGATATTGCCAATTTCATGGGCATATATAGCGATGATGGGGCACAATGGATTGAAAAAGGCGACGGAGGTGGCGATTTTAAATGCAAATTACGTAGCGCGGCGGTTAAGCCCTCATTTCCCGGTCCTGTATACTGGGCCCAACGGGTTTGTTGCACATGAATGCATAATTGACGTAAGGCAATTTAAGGAATCGGCTGGGATTACAGTTGACGATATAGCAAAGAGACTAATGGATTATGGGTTCCATGCACCGACGATGTCATTTCCAGTGCCTGGTACCTTAATGATTGAGCCTACTGAAAGTGAATCGAAGACAGAGCTGGATAGGTTCTGTGAAGCTATGATCGGAATACGCCGTGAGATTGATCAAATCATATCCGGAAAATTGCCCAGAGACGATAATCCGCTGGTTAATGCGCCGCACACAGCCGCTGACATATCGGGCTGGGATAACTGTTATTCTATTGAGCTAGCTCTCTTCCCAACCTCAGCTGCTTTGAGTGAAAAATATTGGCCTGCGGTTAATCGCGTTGATCAAGTATATGGTGACCGCAATTTGGTTTGTAGTTGTCTACCACTCGAATCTTATAAAGATGCTGCTGAATAGGTGGGGCAATTGAAAGATGAGAGTTATTTTTGATCCATGTCTGATGCCAGAAGTCTCGAGATTTAATAGGAGACAAAGGACATACTGCCGTTTTGCTTAGAATCTCTTACCGAGGTCAGCAATTGAGTTTTCAGCGAGCTCCTTACCTTGTTTTCCAGTGAGACGATCCCCAAGAATCTTTTCAGTTGCATCTATCGCAAGATCGACTGCCATATTTTGAATTCTCGATATAGCCGCAGCCTCTAATTGCAATATTTTTTCAGTTGCAAGTTCTTCTTGACGTTTTAATGCCGCTTCAATACTAACCTCAGCCTCTATGCGGAGCTTAGCGGCATCATCTTGGGCACGAGAAACGATAGTTTCTGCTTCTTGTAGAGCCTCTCGCTGTTTACGGTGATAGCTCGCAAGAAGGGCTTCGGCCTCTTCGCGTAGCCCTTGAGCTTCCTCAATTTCTGCTTTGATCTGATCAATTTTTTTATCGAGACCGCTCAATACAGCTTTTTTGGCTGGTTTAAAAACAGCAAGAACAAATAGAAAAAAGGAAACTGCAACCCAAGCATTCGGGTCTAAATTCATTATTTCATCCTCACTAAAGCTGCCTCTACAGCTGCGGTAGCATTTTTATCTGATGTCTTCCCGCAGCCTAATTTTTCAGTCGCTAAACCTATCAAATCAGCCGAAAGAGACTTCACTTCGATGGCAGCACGCCGCTCTTCTTCAGAGATTGCAGCCTCTGCCTCCTGGAGACGTTTGACGATTGATTGGGCTACTTCATCTACACGCCTTGCTCGTTCACTGGACACTTCATCAAACACTTTATGATTGATCTCTTGTGCTTCCATAGATGCCTTGGCAAGTAACTTTTCATAGGCCTGTAGAACACTTTCTGCCTCAATCTTAACAGCCTTTGCTTTTTCCAAATCAGCTTCAATTTTCGACTGTCGGACTTCACGGATACGCGATATCCTAGGTAGCGCGATCTTCCATAAAACGACGAATAAGAGGCTAAATACAA
>PBCW01000036.1 GCA_002718015.1 Rhodospirillaceae bacterium | reverse complement strand
CACTTAATTTTAGATCGGTTGCTAGCCGTTGATCCTCCTCGAGGTTTGCTCCTCTTGGGCGTGATCCTTTGATTGGTTCAGTTACAACTGAGCCGTCAGTTTTGAGTTGTAAAAATCTTTCTGGTGATGCCGACAAGACAGCTCTTCCTTGGCCGCAGTTAATGTAGGCTGCGAAGGGAGCTGGGTTTCTGGCTCGGAGTATAAGATACAACTCAAAAGCCGAGATCCCGGGGGGTCGAGAAATACAAAACCGTTGTGTTAAATTTGTTTGAAAAATGTCACCCGCTTTTATGTATTCAATAGCCGCTTCAATTTTAGCGTTGTATTCGGTCTTGACAAAATCGGGTTCCCATTTCCCACATGGCGTTATTGGTACTGGTAAGCTTTTTGGTCCATTGGCAATCCCCTCTGCAAAGGTGGATGCTCGCCAAGCTGTATAACTTGCACTTTTCCCTGGAGTTGGGGTAGCAATCACCCAAGCTTTTTTAGCTTTGGTGTCAAACGCTGCCACAAGATGATATGCTCCAACAATCATTTCTGGAAGGTTTGTTCCGTCTGCTGGGGGGGGTGGAATACGTTCGAGATGCCTACCCATTTCATATCCCAAATATCCCATAATTCCCGTTTGAAATGGTGGTAAGTTCTCGATCGGGTCTAGAGTTATATTGTTTAATCGATCATTGATTCGGTCCCATGGGTTGTCTGAACCGTTTACTGTGGCTACCTCTAGCGCTTCTGGAGCTGGCGCAAAATAGGCGTAGCGACCTAAGCCTTCTGGCGAATCAAGGAAGATAGAATGTGGACTGGCCGCAAAAGGAGAAAAGGCAATCACAGGCTCGCGATAAGGAATTTCAATTGCTAATGGTCTTATACTCATTATTTGGGTCTTTGCTAGTTGAACGGCGCGAACATTGCAGGTTGCAAATATATTACATGCTATACAAACAATAGCTTTTCTATGGGTGTGTCGTATTTTGGGTTGTTGAAGATGATTTTAAAAAGCTTTTTTTATGTTTTGCTTGTTAGTTCTATAGTTATTTTTAGTCCAATTGAGGTGTCCGCACAAAAAGCCAAGAAAGGCAAACTCGTTCAGCGCTTCGCTTCCATACGTGCAAATGACGTAAATGTTCGGGCAGGGCCAGGAGTTCGTTATCCCGTGAAATGGAAGTTTGTTCAGCGTCATGCACCGATAGAAGTCATTGCACAATATGATACATGGAGGAAGATACGTGATTGGGAAGGTGGTGAAGGATGGGTCCACCGTGCTATGCTCGAGTACAAAAGAAGTTTAATACTCACCGGAGGTGAACAAACCATGCGCCGCCGGCCAAGTGATAGTGCTCCCGCAATCGCTAGACTTTCAACCAAGATGATTGTTCTCGTTAAAAGATGCGATTTAGATTGGTGTTATGTTTCGGCTCATGACCATGAAGGCTGGATTCGCCGAAAAGGCCTCTGGGGTCTATATCCAAAAGAAACCATACGGTAGTTTGTATTCCTTTCTATCTAGTGGAATATTGACGGGCCTAGGACATGTCCTCAAGGTCGTATTTGAGATCCGATATTTCATTTCGATTTAGAAACAATTGTATTTTCCGAAAGAATTATAATGGCACGCAAAAGCAAAAAAAGCCGATCTGTCAGTAAAAAAAAAATGGTGGCGATATAAGCTCCATGTAACGCGGTTTTTATTTTGGAGCACAACAGCTGTATTAGGAGGTCTTCTTCTTGCGGCTATGAGCCTGCCAAATATTACGAATTTGGAGAAAGCTTCCTATAGGAAGGCAGAGGTTAGAATTGTAGCTGTTGATGGAAGCCCTATTTTTCAGTTTGGCAATCGGCATGGAAAACCGGTCCTTTTGAGAAATCTGCCAATTACAGTACCCAATGCTTTATTGGCGACTGAGGACAGGCGCTTTTACAAACATCTGGGTATCGACCTTATCGGCATTCTCAGGGCACTAGGCCGAAACATAAATGCAGGTCGTATCCTTCAGGGTGGTAGTACCATCACTCAACAATTAGCGAAGAACTTATTTTTGACACAGGAGCGTACGCTATCGCGAAAAATCCGCGAGACATTATTGGCTTTCTGGCTCGAATATCGTTTTACTAAAGACGAAATACTCACAATTTACCTCAATCGAGCTTATTTCGGAGCGGGTCTTTATGGTGTGGATGCCGCGGCTAGACATTACTTTGGTAAATCATCGAGTAAGCTAGGGCTTTACGAATCGGCGGTATTAGTGGGGCTGTTGAAGGCGCCGAGTCGTTATAACCCTATTGCATATCCCAAACGTGCGGCCGAGCGTGCTAATCAGATTCTAAGAAACATGGTTGCCGTCGGTTGGTTGTCGGAGCAAGCAGCGCACAGTCAATTTCGTCAATCAGTGGCTACTATTAATAAGAGGGTAGCACGTTCTGGGACCCGTTATTTTGCAGATTGGGTTTTGCGTCAGGCAGAAGGTTTTTTGGGCGGTTTCGACAATGATATCATAATTCATACAACTCTCGACCCGACGTTGCAGAGGGCAGCGGAAAAATATACTTCTGCTGTTATGAGTTTTGCGAAAGAGAAAAGAGCGGGTCAAGTAGCAGTCCTGACTCTATCACCTAATGGCGCTATTCGCATTATGGTGGGTGGGAGCAATTACGACTTCAGTCAATTTAATCGAGCGATTCAAGCCCGGAGACAGCCGGGTTCTGCATTTAAACTATTTATCTATCTTGCTGCCGTAGAAAGTGGGCTAGGCCCGGATCAGCGCGTTAAAGACATGCCAATTGCAGTGCAGGGTTGGAAACCGCGTAATTATAACCGTCGGCATTTGGGGCCTATGACATTGCGTGAGGGTGTTGCGCGTTCTTCCAATTCTATTGCGGTAGCGTTAGCGGAGAAGGTTGGTCGTGACAAAGTTGTTCAAGTGGCGCGACGGCTTGGTGTTGCCAGTAAGCTTGGGTCTAAACCATCACTGGCCCTCGGTGCTTATGAAATAAAGCTATCCGAATTAGTTGCCTCTTATGCAACATTTGCAAATGCTGGGCGCGCAGTTGAGCCATTTGGCATTGAAAAGATAAGCACACCTGATGGTCGCGTTATATATAGTCGCTCTAGCGGTATATCGACTCAAGTGGTGGCCGATCGAGATGTCATTGTGATGAATGATCTATTGCACGCTGCTTTAGATTGGGGCACGGGAAAAGCAGCACGTATCAGGCCGCCCGCCGCTGGGAAAACCGGAACTACTCAGGGCTATCGCGATGCTTGGTTCATTGGATATACAGGTCATTATGTTACAGGTGTTTGGATGGGCAATGACAATAGTCAACCAACCAAGGGTATGACGGGTGGCTCATTGCCGGCACAACTCTGGAAAACGATAATGGAGGATGCGCACCGAGACCTACCATACCGCCGATTACCTGGTGTTATTTCAAAAGATTAATAAACTAAATTTATTTTCCATAGCGGTGCAGTTGAAGGCCTTCGTGCTTAAGCCAAATACGCCCGCGGTCTGTATGGTTTGTAAGAGACCTAACAACATTCCAAAACGCACGAGAATGATTGTGCTCGACCAAATGAGCCACTTCATGAGCGACAACATAGTCAAGAACAAAACTTGGCGCCATAATGAGGCGCCAACTAAAGGCTAAATTACCGTTAGAGGAGCAACTCCCCCATCGCCCTTTTTGGTCTCGTATGGAAATGCGTCCTGCCTTGCAACCAATTTTCAATGATTTGTTTGTCACCAGTTTACCTATCTCGCAGCGAGCTTGACTTTTTAACCAGTCTGTTAGCCGTCGCCGAAAATGTTCTTGCCTACCAAATACTATCAATCGATCTCCATCAAATTTGACTAAACCGCGAGTGCTTCCACCATGCCGGACACTCAGCTGTTTGCCTCGAAAAGGAATCGATACCCCATCATGAAAGGGTACAAAAGGGGGAAGACGTGCGATTTGCTCATTCAGCCATTTTTTGTTTTTTTCGGCAAATTCTAGTCCCTCTTCTTCAGAAATATTCGGTGGTAGCACGAGAACTCCTTGTCGGATTGTGCCATCAATTCTAAGTGACATGCGCTTCGCGTTTGTCGCATGGCGGATGATTACAGAGCTTTCGTAATCTTTCTGTGCAACAATTTTATCTGTCATCTTGATTTATGGGATCTTCTGCTTTTACAAGCCATTTTTCTATGTGATCTTTCATGTCTTCGACGTCATCCTCACAAATTCCTTTTCCGCGTACAGATATTCCTGCCGTATGAACCGTTTCTGGATCGCCTGATACTAGGGGATGCCACCAGGAAAGCTCCTTACCCTCGTCCAGCAATCGGTAGGCGCAAGTGTTTGGTAACCACTCGAGTTTCTGAATATTATGGTGATTAAGATTTATGCAGTCTGGCACACTTTGCTGACGTCGGCCGTAGTCAGAACACTTACAAGTCTCAAGATCGAGTTGGTGGCAGGATACGTTAGTAAATGCAATATCGCCGGTGTCCACGTCTTGTATTTTATGTAGGCAACAGGATCCGCACCCGTCGCAAATGGCTTCCCATTCTGCCACCGACATATCCGATAATTTCTTACGTTTCCAGAAGGGAGCCATTTTTCTAGGCCTCATCTACGAGATGGATGAATGAGCCTGCGACGTTATTTGAAATCAGACCTGAAGATTCTAAGGTTTTTTGAGCGGAGTCGGTGCAGGCAAATAATTTTCCTATGTCCGGATCAAGTGTTATCGCGGTGGAGTAATGAAATTCGTGTCCTCGGAACCTTTTTCCCACAGAACCGAGCGGGGTATCTGAGCAGCTCTTTACCTCGCGGTAACCTAGATGTAACTTTGGGTCTGCAAAACTACTCTCGAGTGGCAAAAGACCGCACATATGGTGGCTTTTACCACATCTGTCAATTATGCTTTTTCCGAGCACCATAAAGCCGCCACATTCGCCATAAACAAAAGCTTTTGATGCTGCGGATTGAAGTCCTGCATGAAAATCTCGATTACTGGCAAGTTGTTCTGCATACAACTCGGGGTATCCACCAGGCAAGTAGATCGCATCTGCATGGCTCGACGGCCTTTCATTGGCAAGAGGTGAAAAGAACGAGAGCTCGGCATTTTGATTTCGCCAATCCTGTAAAAGCGCGTCGTATAAAAATGCAAATGCTGCGTCCCTTGCAACTGCGATATGTTGCCCAAGTGGGGCTAGGGCAGACTTTTTCTCGCGCATTTCGATCCTTGTCTCTTGCGCGAGATTGGCGAGTGTCCCTAGATCAATGCTGTTTGCTATAAGTTCACTTGCTGCGGACAGAAATTCTAACATCTGACCCGTTTCGGACGCATGGATTAGACCCAAATGCCGATCCGCCAGTTGCATGCTAACAGTCTTTGGCACAAAACCTAAAATTGGGATGCTTGGGAGGGTTTCTTTCATTGCATTAGATATAGATTGGCGATGTTTTGTGCCGCCGACACGATTGAATATCACTCCACATAAGTTGAAATCATCCCGATGGCTTGCGAAACCTCTTATCACTGCCGCTGCAGAAGCTGCCTGCCCTTTTACATCTACAACTAAAATTACAGGCCAACCCGTTGTTGCTGAAAGATCAGCGGTGGAATTCTTGCCATTGCACGTGCCATCAAATAATCCCATTACGCCCTCGCAAATTATGAGTGGCGCTGCTTTGGAGAGGCTGAAACAATGCCCTGCAATGGTCTCCAACCTCATTGCCCACAGGTCTAGGTTTAGGCATGGCATGTCAGCCGCAGCAGCTAGATAGCTTGGATCTATGTAATCAGGTCCAACTTTTGCTGGAGCTACAACATAGCCATTATTTTTCAATGCACGAATTAGTCCAAGCGTTATAATCGTTTTACCGCTGCCGCTTGCGGGGGCGGCAATTATTAGGCCAGAAGATTTTTTTTTCATGGTGTGTTTTAACATCTAACTACGCTCTTGGGAGTGCAAAAGAATGTCGAGTAAAAACAGGAAACTTGACACTAATAGTTTTATCTATGGTTTGACCCTGCTTTTTGCTATACACCGAGGTCGATCTTGCGCATCAAAATTAGGTTACTTTCGGCCAAATTCTTGGATTTTGAGTGTTGTCTCAGCTTTAAGTTTGGCGATGATCACATGTAGTACATTTACAATTTCTTTGTCTCAAGCCCAAGCACAATTGGGAATGAAATTACAGAAAGTAGGCTTAAGTCCCCTTTTTGGTGCGGCGCAGGAAGGAGATTGGCAGTCTGTGGACTATCTCTTGAAATCGGGCGTTAACCCGAATGTAAAGTTTGCGGAAGACGGGCGCACCCCCCTAATGATGGCAACTATTGGACGACATTTTGATATTGTTGAAACCTTAATAAAGTTTGGTGCGCGGCCCGATATCACGGATGACATTGGCCGAACAGCTTTAAGCTGGGCGGCCGAACTCGGAGAGTATGAAATTGCGCAAATCCTGTTGAGTGTAAAAGCCAGCCCTAACCACCAGAATAAAGAGGGTGTGACACCATTGATGATGGCGGTCAAAGAGAGTCATATACAACTCGTCCAACTCCTACTTGACAATAATGCAGATTTATCGATACGTGATTATACGGGACGTGGCCCCCTAGATTGGGCCCAAATGCAGCGTAATCAAGAAATAGTAAGAGTGTTGAGCCAGATCGGATCAAACAATTGACCCTAGGCAGAGGATTTATTGAGTTCTATTTTTAGTGCCTCTATAAGATCGGTTAAATCAGCCAAGTTTTCTTCGTCAACAATGCCAAGTTGACCCGCAACCAAGATGAAGTATTCCAGCCGGCAGGTTAGACCCATGGCTTTCGAAATCGATTTTTTCAATGCGCAATCGTTTTTTTGGCCGCATCCCTCAGCTAGAATAGCCGGTATTTCCAATGCTGTGGCGCAAATTGTGTCACCTAAGGGAAACTGACTGTCAGCAGGGAGTGACTGGCTAATATCGTATATCTCAACTAGCAGGTCATGTGCGGTATGAAGGGCATCAAGGTCGCGAAAATCCATTTTTCCCCGCGTTTTTTAAGATTCAGAACAGAACTCTAAATGTACAACCTATAACTGCATATGCCAGTCATTTTTTGAAATGGTCTGAAACACCCAAAATCCATGCTTCTTCATTTTCTATAANTGTTTTATCCCTTTTGTTTAAATCGGAAAGTCCACNAAAAAACGAANCAATNTGATNGTTAATGTCTGCGATAGCTANGGCTCGTGCTGCAGAGNTCACTTGNGCGGCATCTTTTGGTTTTCCCTTNATTNAGTGAAGAGGAAAGATTGANGGATAGATTTCTGCCATAATAATTTGAGCAGAAGGCTCNATGCGNANACCCGTTTCAAATGGCCAAATACGTGTTTTCNCTGCGAGATGAGGATCAAAGCGTAACGACCACACTGCAGGTATTCCAGTAAGCGCTTGACTGCCTGCCGAACCCACCCCTNCCAATTTCCATACAGGCTGAGCACTCGGGACAAGTTGTTCAACTAAACGTCGTTCTGCGACATCATTTTGTTCATGTGGGCGGCGGCCGCGGCGTAGGAGATATTTTCGCTTTTCATCCCGTACATTTCCCCAGAATGGAAAAGCTTCGCCGGTGATCTGTTGATTNAGATACTCTGCGAGATCAAACCGATTATTNTCGTTNTTCNGGTTGTCCNAAAGGCCTTCGAATAATAGTTGCCATATGTTCCTCCATTGCGGCNCCTGCATACCAAGAGCTGANGCAGTTCCGGNGGGATAACCGAATGGAAAGTCAAATCCAACAAGAATTCGATTGCCAGCTTNGGAGGAGGAGTAAAGNTGGCCTCTGAGCCATTCTGTAGCTGCTGATCGGGTTGGTATATTGTNAAGTNTACTTTTCTGCGGTGCTTCTGGGCGCCATATTAAGGTACAGATCCAAATGCTGTTTGGNCCGANCTGAGGTGAACTAGCAGAACTCCAATCAACTNTGATATATTCATCAAAATGCATTTGNGTGNAAGTTCTGCTNAAAACGCTTTTAAAAGCAAATTCTGAATGAAACGTATAATCATTAATGAAGCTCTGGGCTACTGATGTNTTTTCGGATCGTACTCTTCTTTTAGCGCTGGCGTTGCTAATAGATGCGTTTTTAGGCGACCCGCGTTTAATACTTCGGATTATACCGCATCCAATATCACTTCTGGGTAATGTAATAGGCTTTGGTGAGCGCAAACTTAATCATAATAGTTTAGGCGACCTAGCGCGTTTGGCACGGGGAGCTTTACTGACGGTAGTGATTGCAATCATTGTAATTATCATGGGCTGGGGCCTGCAAATATTTATAGCTCTGTATAACCTTTGGGCTTTGGAATTAATATTAATTGCCCTTNTATTGGCTCAGCGAAGCTTATANGACCACGTNCGTTNGGTAAGTATAGAACTCGAAAAAAATGGGATAGAGGCAGGCCGCAGAACAGTTGCTCATATAGTTGGGCGTAATACAGCGGGTCTTGATAAAGGTGGCGTATCAAGGGCTGCTATCGAGTCGTTGTCAGAAAATTTTGCCGACGGTGTAGTAGCTCCCGTTTTGTGGTACCTGATTTTCGGGCTTCCAGGTCTCTTTTTCTGCAAGGCGGTCAATACCATGGACAGTATGATTGGCTACCGCAATGAGCGNTANAATATGTTNGGTCGAGTAGCAGCGAGACTGGACGANGTAGTAATGTGGATTCCTGCGCGTTTTGCAGCGCTTCTCATTATCGTTGCAGCTTGTGTGTTTCCGANAAGTAANCCCCTGCGGGCTGTTCGTTTTATTCTGACTCACGCANCGAAACATCCTTCCGTCAACGCCGGCTGGCCTGAGGCCGCNATGGCAGGAGCGCTTAACTACGCACTCGGNGGCCCACGTGTTTACAAAGGTGGTTTGCAGGAGGGTGTGTGGATCGGGAATGGTAGGTTTGAATTATTACCTGTTGATATAAAACACTCTCTTAATTTGTTTGTTGCTGCATGTTGCTTTAATGGCTTNNTCGTATTGGCGCTTTGGCTGGCTCTAGATTAGGGGTGGTCAGCGTAAATTGCGTAGTGACGAGCGCAAAGCATTAGCCTGGACATTCTGGTATCGACCCTTAAGAGCTATTTCTTCTGCTGTTGCNTTCTCGCTTCCATAGTAGGATTTATTTTTTGATTGTCGCGGATGAATNATTGCTCCTTCNACGCTAGCGCCTACAAATGCACCCTGATTTATGGAAAACGAATATATGTCCGCNCTTAAGTTTGTAGTGGTGGCGGCNCCAGCACCAACGCCNACTGGCCCANCTGCTACACTGAGATCACCGCCAAGTTTAACCTCATTCTGAAGTATCGAAGCCAAGCNATTATCTGACATTATTAGCAACAGAATTTCTTGAGACTGGCCACCGAACTGTAACCCAAAACTCGCTGAACCCATGGTAAAAAAAGCAGGGTACCCCCAATTTTGATTAGAGTCCTTAGCCATCAAAATACCATTTCCTCCCTCCGCTCCAACAAAAAATGCTCCTTTTAAAACATTAGGGAAAATCATTACNGCCCTGGCGCGCTGAATGATATTGCGGATGTCTNGTCCAATATTCTTATCCTTCGCCATTCGTTGAATCGTGAAATGNGCTCTTGAGACCAGCTGGTCTTCTTCCATGCCNGCTAATGAGGTTTGAGGCAGTGGGAAAATAAACGCTATTGTGATGGCTACTATTGAGACGATGGCTTTCATGTGAATAAACTCCTTCGGTAATATNACCTGAATNTTTTGACTAGAGTGAGATTNTTAAATCGTTTCTAACACCTCANTGAAATAAAACGGNNAGGTTTTGGGAAGAAATGTGCATTATTGCTNGTTGCAATNTCTCTNNTTAANCTGCCNNATTTTGCAGGTGTNAGNTTTAAGTCTAAAGAAATCATNAAAAAAATTTAGATGGATGTTTTTGTTCTTTCAGTAGGNCTTAAGCTAGCGTGTACCACATCCATTATCTCTGTTTTTATGTCATNTGAGNATCAAAGCCTTTATTTTTGCACGTATATCAAATAGACGGATCGAAGTTTATCATTTCAATGCTCCATACTCCGGTATTTGACTNTCTGTCAGCAATATGGGCAAGCCGAGTAAGACTGCAGTTTGCGGCCGTTATNGATAANGCTNTTTCTGGACCAAGCCCTANGGCAATNGCTATGGCCGCACGTATTGTTCCACCNTGTGACACACAAATAATATCACTTCCTGCATAATTAGTTGTTATGTTTGNAACCGCGGGCGCAACCCTGGCTACTACATCTGCAAAGCTCTCGCCCTCNGGCGCCCTTTCGAAGGCAGGCGTTATCCAAAATTTATGCATCTTATTATTGAAAGTATCGCCAAGTTGGTCTCGTTGTTTTCCTTGCCAAATGCCGAAATGTTGCTCACGAAGAGCCGGTTCTTCAATAGCCTTTGGCAGANTGGCTCCCGCCCGCACNATCGCCTCAGCAGTTAAAACCGTGCGTTTAAGGTCTGATGTCACAAGAACGGCTTCAGATGGTAATATTTCTGCTAAACGCTTAAAAGATTTTGAATCTGACACATCGGCATCTAGNTCCATTTGGCCATACANTATGTTGCTTGGATTAAAGACTGGNGCATGTCTAATCCACCACCATCGAGTAANAATTGTCTCCATATAACCCCCAAAATAATTTAAAGGGTGGCNGCTAATAAAATAGCAGTCTCTAGGATTTGCTGTTGTGCNCCCAATACGTCGCCGGTATGTCCACCTAAACGTTTTACTGCGAGATATCCNANNCCACCCGCTAACAAACTGCCTACAATAAGTCCGTTAATGCTTGTGTTAAAGCCAATCATTGTGAATGNTATGAATATACTAATTATGCCTCCAACGATAACATCTTGNGTCNTAGGGNTNCCCGCNTCAACAGCTCGACCCGTTNCTGAGGCAACAGGAAAGGCTCTCATTGCTATTGGTAAAAANCCNCGCGAGGCACNTGCAGCCGCAACGATTGCCAGTGCCGCCGCCANNCCNCCNCCGACACTCAATANATTAGAAATCGCAGCTGCCTTAAGACTTATCACTGTAACAATTGCAATTACGCCAAAAGCGCCAGTTTTGCTGTCACGCATTATTGTGATTCTCTGTTGCGGACTCACACCGCCCNACATTCCATCAGCACAGTCGGCAAGCCCATCTTCATGNAAACCGCCGCTAACGGCACACATTACTGCAACGGCGAGAANTGCTGCCGCATATGATGGAAGGTCGGAAGCTAGAGAGGCAGTTANNCCGCCTGCGGCACCTATAATACAACCTACAAGTGAAAACGCCCACGCCGACTCGGCCAACGGTCTTTGCCCCGTATCGCTATCAATCGGTACGGGCAGGCGAGTGAAAAACTGTGTAGCCAGTAGTAGATCGCCAATACGACGGTCGAGTTGAATTGCCTTTCTGAAGTTTTGGCGCGTTTTTTCTCCACTCTTCGAGGATGTNTCGTTTTCTTTACGATCAAGGGGAACATTTGTATNGAGATCANTTTCTTGTGAGTCTTGTTGTTTGGTCATGATNAACACATATCTAATATAGNGGNCGNANTAGTATGTCAGCCTTTACCCCAAATGCACAGATTTCGTTAGATTTTACAATGAATGAAGCCNCTGCCAACAGTTTTCAAGAAATGCGTGATATTATGAAGCGGTTTCCCGGTCCANATGAGGAGNCTATGGAACGTGGAAAGACTCACGAGTCTATGTTGACCAAACCGTTTGGAGCTCTAGGGCACTTAGAAACCCTAAACCAATGGTTCTGTACGTGGCAGGGCCGCCATCCTCCCCGTCTTGAAAGACCACGAGTTGCTGTTTTTGCCGGGAACCATGGTGTTACAGAGCACCAAATCTCAGCTTTCTCTACTGATGTAACCCAACAAATGGTGGCAAATTTTCGATCTGGTGGTGCAGCGGTTAACCAGCTTTGTAAGTGTTATGATGCGGAGCTTCGTGTTTATGAGATGGCGCTAGATCACTTTACAAACGATTTTACTGAGTCGCCAGCCCTCTCCGAATCCGAATGTGCGAGTGCGATGGCCTACGGTATGATGGCGGTCGAGGATGGGGTTGACGTTATATGTGTTGGTGAGATGGGAATCGGTAATACGACGAGTGCAGCCGCGCTATCGTGTGCCTTATTTGGGGGAGGGGCTCAAGATTGGACCGGGACTGGTACAGGAATCGACAAAAAGGCTCTTCAGCGCAAGGTTGCGGTGATCAGGAAAGGGCTGGCTCTTCATCGTTCACATCTCGACGACCCTTTGGAGTGCCTGCGTCGCCTAGGGGGGCACGAATTAGCGGCAATCTCAGGTGCAGTCATCGCAGCTCGTATTGCAAGGGTCCCGGTAATATTAGATGGTTATGTCGCGACGGCTGCGGCAGCTGTATTGCACAAGATCGACAGCACTGCATTGGATCATTGTATCGTAGGGCACCTATCGGCTGAGCCCGCCCATTCCATGCTCCTTGATGTGCTTGGCAAAGCACCTCTATTAGACCTGAATATGCGTCTTGGCGAAGCTTCGGGTGCAGTTATAGCTCTTGCAATTCTTAAGGGAGCAGTAGCTTGTCATACTGGCATGGCAAGTTTTAAGGAGGCAAACGTAGATGAAAAACTTTAGCTTTGTTCATTCTCCAATCTGCAACAAACGCCCCTCTCGTCTCGCCGCGTTGAAGTTGTAGAGAAACACCATGGTTGATATGAGGAGGTAGACTAGATTTAAGACACAGGCATTAAAAAGAAGAGTGTTTTCGAAGTGATTCTGAGCTAATATGGCACGCATTCCCTCAAAAACGTGTGCAGGAGGAAGTGTCCATGCAATCCACTGAAGCCAATTCGGTAGTATTGAGATGGGATAGTAAATCGCGCTGACAGGCGCTATCAAAAATATTAGTGCCCATGCCAGACTCTCGGCTCCAACCCCGAAGCGCAGAAGTAAAGAGGTTACTAACAAACCGATTACCCAGCCAAAAATGAGCAGGTTCGAGAAAAATGCAATAAGTGGAAGTCCCAGGTCAAATATTGAAAAATGATAGAGCGGGATAGCTAGCATTATCGCTGGGCTAACCCCTATTAAAACCCTGATCAAGCTAATTCCCATCAATGCCAGAATAAACTCATATGGTCGAAGTGGTGTAACGAAAATATGGCCTAAGTTGCGAGACCATAGTTCTTCTAAAAACGAAATTGAAAAGCCTAATTGGCCACGAAATAGAACATCCCATAACAATACGGCTCCTATTAGAATACCTGCTGCTTCTGCTAGTACAGATGACTGGGTGAGAAAGAATTGCGAGATAAAACCCCAGAGTACGAGCTGTATGCTTGGCCAGTATGCTAGTTCTAAAAGACGCGGCAACGAGCCCATTATCAGATAAACGTACCTCAGTACTAACCCGCGAATNCGCNTAANCGAATGCTTTATATTTTTAAATANTGCTTGCATTANTTCATTNCCTTTGGGGGAGCNTTGCGAGCAACGGNTAANAAAACTTCCTCCAAACTATCGCGACCATATGCCTCAACTAGTTCAGAGGGTGTACCAGCGTCGGTTATACGACCTCCCTGCATCATGAGAACTTGGTCACATAATCTCTCAACTTCTTGCATGTTGTGAGTTGCGAGCATTATGGACGCACCGGTCCGTTCACGGTAATCGCAAAGATAGTGTCGTATCCAGTCTGCACTATCGGGGTCCAAGCTAGCGGTGGGCTCATCCAGCAAAAGNAGTTCGGGATTGTTTAATAATGATTTCGCTAGCATCACACGTGTTNGCTGACCAGCAGACAAAGTTCCATACTTTCTGTGGAGTAAATCATTNAGCTGCAGGTCGTCTGCTAAAACGCTTAAGCGCTCTTTTTCGTTTGAGATACCGTAAAGCTGNGCATAAACTTTTAGGTTTTGATANACACTTAATCGTTGGGGAAGGTCGACGTAGGGTGAAGAAAAGTTCATACGTGAAAGTGCAGAATAGCGGCTTTTNAGGATATCAATGCCAAATATTGATATTTTACCTGATGAGGGTACCACTAAGCCCAATAGCATAGCTATAGTGGTTGTTTTTCCAGCGCCGTTGGCTCCCAATAGGGCNANGACCGAATTTTTCTTTACATCAAAAGAGATNTTATCGACAGCACAAACGTCACCAAACTTTTTCGAAAGCTTCAAGACTGATATNATGATTTTTTCTGCCATAATTTATTTAATATGGTCGGCCTACATTGTTAAAAGCAAGAGNTCAAACTTTATTTATTCGCTGCAAGGGTTAGAAGATGTTTAGGCGCACAAAAGAGAGTGATGACAATACGCGAAATGGGTTGAGTGTGATACAAGGCGGGCAAGTTCATTTGCGCACGCTTATATTGCTNCGTTGGGTGGCNGTAGCAGGNCAAACNGCGACAGTTTTANTAGTTTTTTTTGGGCTAGGTTTCGAGTTACCTTTAATTGCATGTTTTGGAGCAATATTNGGCCTTGTTTCATCCAACTTAGTGTTGGCAAGCCGAGGCCGTGAGCGGCGTNGGCTTACAGAACGAGAAGTATTTTTATTGCTNGGGTTCGACGTTTTACAACTCAGCGTTTTGCTTTTTTTGACCGGNGGGCTCGCTAATCCATTCGTTATTCTTATAATTGCTCCAGCAATGGTATCTGCGACGATTTTATCCCGGGGTGCTACCNTTGGTTTGATTGTGTTGGCTATGATCTGTATCTCGCTCCTGGGGCAGTATCACTTACCTCTNCCCTGGAGTGGTTCACCGNTAGTGCTCCAACCAACCTATCGATTAGCAATCTGGACGGCCCTGGCCGTAGCGGTGGTTTTTATTGCGACTTATGTATGGTCGGTCTCAGAGGAAGCTAGGCGCATGTGGGAGGCNTTNGCTGCAACACAAACTTCTTTGGCGCGTGAGCAGAGNGTCTCNGCTTTGGGNGGTTTGGCGGCAGCGGCAGCTCATGAACTAGGNTCNCCTTTGGCTACAATAACNGTGGTTGCCAATGAACTCTCCAAAGAGATCCCGGCTAACAGCCCCATCGCTGAAGACGTCCAACTACTATTGAGTCAGTCNGAGCGGTGTCGCCATATAATCACTGGGCTCGCGCAAGCGCCGGAGGCCTCTGCATCAGGCCCTTTCGAGCGATTNCCTTTCTCAGCGCTAGTTGAAACTGCCCGNGCTTCTCATGAANCAGGCACTATTGATANTTCTGTCAATATTCAAGCGGATGCTATTGGAGATGAGCCATATCTACCATATGGNCCAGAAATGATGCATGGTCTAGGAAACCTAATNCAGAATGCTATTCAATTTGCTCANAGTCAGGTATGGCTTGATTTAAACTGGGATAANGAAACTGTTTGGTTAGTAGTGCGNGATGATGGGCCAGGGTTTANAGCATCGGTTCTTGCANTGATTGGNGAGCCCTACATATCGACCCGCAGTGTTACAGGGGAAAATCTGGGTCTTGGCATTTTTATTGCGCAAACGTTGNTAAAACGCACTGGNGCACATTTAANTTTNAGCAATCAGANTGGCGGAAAGGTTGAGATTAGCTGGACACGCGCTATTCTGATTAAAGACTCTANGGATGGAGAAAAAAAGTGANGGAATTCACAGCTGGATTACCTGCGGANAGGACACTTCTTATCGTGGACGATGATGCTCCACTGCGAAACCGATTAGCTCGAGCACTGGAGAAGCGTAATTTTTTCCCCGAAGTGGCNGCTAGTGTTGCTGAAGGTATCGAACTAGCCGCTCAGCGCCCACCTGCTTACGCGATCGTCGATTTGAGATTAGAAGATGGCAATGGTTTAGAAATAGTAAAGGCGCTGCGCGAGGGCCGCGCTGAGACAAGGATTGTTATTCTAACGGGCTATGGAAACATAGCCACCGCCGTTGAGGCAGTGAAGGCTGGAGCAGTTGACTANCTTCCGAAGCCGGCAGACGCGGATGCAATTGCTGCGGCCCTTTTGGAAACTGAACGGCCGCTGCCATTGCCGCCGGAAGATCCAATGTCAGCTGATCGAGTTAGGTGGGAACATATTCAGCGGGTTTATGAGCAATGTAACCGCAATGTGTCCGAGACAGCGCGGCGGTTAAAAATGCATCGGCGCACACTTCAGCGCATTCTTAATAAGCATGCTCCGCGGAATTAGGAATCGAATGGATTACGCATAATGGTGTCTGACTTGTTTTCCTTAAATGGACTTCTTGAAAAGCTAAGTGCNGGGAANATTNTATGCGTTGGAGACGTAATGTTGGATCGGTTTTTTGAGGGNCAGGTGAATCGATTNTCACCAGAAGCGCCAATTCCTGTGCTTGAAATTGAGACAGAGACAGCCATGCTTGGGGGGGCGGGTAACGTCGTTCGCAATATAGCGGCNTTGGGTTCAGNNGTTCGCCTCATCTCCGTTGTTGGTAATGATGAANCAGGCCGCTCTGTTGAAAATTTACTNAGGGTGCAAAATAATCTTTCGGCAAAATTAGTTTTTGAGAAAGATCGCCTCACGACTGTTAAGTCCAGATACCTTGCAGCGCGACAGCAATTGTTGCGAGCTGATAGAGAAGTGACATCGCCGGTAACCGAAAACACTTCAAACGCCATTGTGTCAGCCGTACGAAAAGAGCTCTCGAAAAGCAACGGTGTTCTTGTTCTTTCCGATTACGGAAAGGGTGTTTTAGGGGCTGACTTAATTGGCATCTTGATTGACATGGCCATGCAAAATGGCACAAAGGTAATAATTGATCCGAAAGGTAACTTTTTTGATATTTACCGTGGCGCCGACTTAATAACTCCGAACCTTCAAGAGTTAAGTAGAGCGAGTGGCATGCCCGTAAACTGTGACAGTGAAGTTGTCGCGGCCGCACGTAATATAATACAGAATGCAGGCGTAAAGGCTGTTCTCGCCACAAGAAGCGAGCAAGGCATGAGCCTTGTAACTATGGAAGAGTCTACCCATTTAAAGGCACGTGCTCGAGAGGTATTTGATGTCTCCGGCGCTGGTGATACGGTGGTGGCGTTAGTGGCAGTTGCACTTGATATAGGCGCAGACCTCAAAACGGCTGCTGCTCTTGCCAATATTGCAGCTGGAATTGTCGTTGGTAAAAATGGCACTGCAGTTGTCCATACATCAGAAATCCTTTCAGTCTTACATGAGACTGCTCTGATGGAATCTGAACTTAAGATATCAGCTCTGAGTGAGGCTACAAAGAAAATAGCTTTGTGGAGGGGGAAAGGGTTACGCTGTGGCTTCACCAATGGCTGTTTCGACTTGCTGCATCCTGGTCACATCTCGCTCCTTTCCCAAGCCAAAGAAACCTGCGATCGGCTGATCGTTGGCCTTAATAGTGATCAGTCTGTGCGTCAACTGAAAGGTGAAAAAAGACCGGTGCAGAGTGAGTCGAGCAGAGCACAAGTATTGGCTTCACTCGCTGACGTTGATCTGGTGGTAATATTTGATGATGCCACACCACTTGCAGTAATTGAATCATTGCGGCCAGACGTTCTTATCAAAGGTTCTGATTATGAGCTAAAAGACGTCGTTGGGGGCGATTTAGTATTGCAGTGGGGAGGCGAAGTGCTGCTGGCGGACATACTGCCTGGTCACAGCACGACGGGTACAATTGAAAAACTTGAGGGTAAAAATCTTTGTAAGACTAATTGAGCCCATTTAACTTCCAGAGCCCGACCACGCTGCACACATCATTGATCAAGTTTCCATTTTTAATGGTAGTTGTTTTCTTTATGTGTTACTAGGCCGGCTTTGCCGCCTTCATATTGAGGCTAACAGAGATTCCATTAAGTTTTTCCTGGCTTGCATCATCAAAAAGCCCAAAGTCGTCGATACATTTTATGTTTTCAAAGCCCGCGTCCGTTAGAAAGCTTCCTAGAAAATCAGCGGTGAACCCGGTAGCATTAAAGTCGTCTTCATCGATTTCGCCGCCAAACAGTATGCGCATTAAATGCCACTGGT